>JAEXAJ010000235.1 GCA_023458215.1 Bacteroidota bacterium | reverse complement strand
GTTTAAATCCCAAGAAACAAGTGGAAGCTCAAGAATTATTGTGTACCGTGATCGAAGCGATTCTAGCGGTGAAAGAAAATTTTAAAGCGGATTATATAATAGACATAATACAAGGTAAAGAAACCTCAGAAGTTCAGGCTCATCTGCATGAAGACCTTGAGGTGTTCGGTTCCGGCATGGGCGAAGAAGACAAAACGTGGAATGCCGTTATTCGTCAAGCTCTAATAGGCGGTTATCTTAGTAAAGATGTTGAAAACTATGGCTTGCTTAAGGTTACGGAAGATGGTAAGAAATTCCTGAAACATCCTAAATCCTTTAAGATTACCGAAGATAATGACTTCGAGGAAGTGGAAGAAGAAGCACCGGCACGCGGAGGTGGAGCTTGTGCGGTAGACCCGGCGCTTTATTCTATGCTGAAAGATTTGCGTAAGAAACTGTCCAAGAAGTTGGAAGTGCCTCCTTATGTGATCTTCCAAGATCCTTCGTTGGAAGCGATGGCTACTATTTATCCCGTTACATTAGATGAATTGCAGAATATCCCGGGTGTCGGGGCCGGTAAGGCAAAACGCTACGGTGAAGAATTCTGCAAACTAATCAAACGCCACTGCGAAGAAAATGAAATAGAGCGTCCCGAAGATTTACGTGTACGCACGGTAGCTAACAAGTCCAAGATGAAAGTAGCCATTATTCAGGCTATTGACCGCAAAGTTGCTCTGGATGATATTGCTATGTCAAAGGGCATTGAGTTTGATGACCTGTTGGATGAAATAGAAGCAATCGTGTTTTCAGGAACCAAGTTGAATATTGACTACTTCCTGGAGGATATTATGGATGAAGATCATATGCTTGATATTTACGATTACTTCAAAGAATCTACGACCGATAAGGTGGATGACGCCCTGGAAGAATTGGGAGATGAATTTACCGATGAAGAAGTACGCTTGGTGCGTATTAAGTTCATATCCGAGATGGCGAACTAACCCGTTTCCTTCGTTTAAAAAAGAAAAAAAATATTGCGTGCAGATATACGGAATGGAATAAAAACCGTATATTTGCACGCAATAAATTTTAAACGCATAGCCCTATGTCATTTATTGCTGATAAGATTGTAATGGATGGGTTGACGTACGACGACGTATTGTTGATTCCTGCTTATTCTGAAGTCTTGCCTAAAACTGTCGCACTTACGACAAAGTTTTCACGAAACATTGAGTTAAAAATCCCGTTTGTAACGGCTGCTATGGATACGGTTACCGAAGCGAAAATGGCTATTGCCATTGCTCGTGAAGGTGGTATTGGCGTTATCCACAAGAATATGTCTATTGAAGAACAGGCACGTCAGGTAGCTATCGTGAAGCGTGCGGAAAACGGTATGATTTATGATCCGGTGACTATAAAGAGAGGTTCTACCGTAAAAGATGCATTAGACTTGATGGCCGAATACAGAATTGGCGGTATTCCGGTAGTAGATGATGATAAATACTTGGTGGGTATTGTTACCAATCGTGACCTTCGTTTTGAGAAAGATATGGATAAGCATATCGATAATGTGATGACAAAGGAAAATATTGTTACCACTAATCAAACAACCGACTTAGAGGCTGCTGCACAAATCTTGCAGGAGCATAAAATTGAGAAATTACCTGTGGTTGATAAAGAAGGTAAGTTAGTCGGGCTGATTACTTATAAAGATATTACAAAGGCAAAAGATAAACCGATGGCTTGCAAAGATTCTAAAGGTCGTCTGCGTGTTGCTGCCGGTGTAGGGGTGACTGCTGATACGTTGGAACGTATGCAAGCGCTGGTCGATGCAGGGGCAGATGCCATCGTTATTGACACAGCTCACGGTCATTCTCTTTCTGTAATCGAAAAATTGAAAGAAGCGAAAAAACGTTTCCCGCATATTGATATAGTCGTAGGCAATATTGCTACCGGCGAAGCGGCAAGAGCGTTAGCTGAAGCGGGTGCTGATGGCGTGAAGGTAGGTATTGGCCCGGGTTCAATATGTACCACTCGTGTTGTAGCCGGTGTGGGTGTACCTCAATTATCGGCGGTTTATGACGTAGCGAAGGCTTTGAAAGGAACTGGAATTCCATTGATTGCTGACGGCGGGTTGCGCTACTCCGGTGATGTCGTAAAGGCTTTAGCTGCCGGAGGATATAGTGTAATGATTGGTTCGCTGGTGGCAGGAACGGAAGAGTCTCCGGGTGATACCATTATCTTCAACGGACGTAAGTTCAAATCCTATCGTGGTATGGGTTCTTTGGAGGCTATGGAGAATGGCTCTAAAGACCGTTACTTCCAAAGCGGAACTAATGATGTGAAGAAGTTGGTGCCGGAAGGCATCGCTGCTCGCGTCCCGTATAAGGGAACTTTGTACGAGGTAATTTTTCAGTTGGTTGGCGGTTTACGCGCTGGTATGGGTTACTGCGGTGCCGGAAACATTGAAAAACTGCATGAAGCCAAGTTTACGCGTATAACAAATGCCGGTGTGTTAGAAAGTCATCCTCATGATGTAGCCATCACAAGCGAGGCTCCTAATTACAGCCGTCCTGAATAAGTGTAGTTAAAAAAGAAGATATATGCCCGGAAAGTATGAAAGCTTTCCGGGCATTTTTATATCTTTGGAGTCGCAAAATGAGGCACTTATTTCTGCCCATCGTTTTGCTTTTATAAAAAGCGATTATGATAAGACAAATATTGACTTACGTGTTTTTTTGCTTTAGTTTCACTGCCGTTGCCCAACAAGATCCGGTATTGATGCGTATTAATGGAAAAGAGATACTCCGTTCTGAGTTTGAATACTACTACAATAAAAATAGTAAGCTTACGCGAACGGGTCAAAAGACTCCGAAAGAGTATGCAGATTTGTTTGTAAATACCAAACTAAAAATAGAGGCGGCTGAAGCAGTAGGTATGGATACCATTCGTGCTTTTCAAGTTCGTTTAGATGCGTTTAGAAATAGGTTGACCGAATCTTACTTGACCGATGGAGAGACTGCCGAGCAAATTGCCCGCCAATATTATGATAAGATGAAAGCCAATAAACGTTTGGAACAAGTATTTGTCAGTCATATCTATAAACCTATCCCGCAAAATGTTTTAGGTGGTAAATTACGTCAGGTGGAAGCTCAAATGGATTCCATATATGTGGTGCTCATGAAAGGAGACGGAAGTGTGAACTTCGATACTTTTGTGAGAAAATTTTCCGAAGAACAGAAGCCGTTTTGGGTAAGCAGGTTGGAAATGCCTACAGAATTTGAAGATGAAGTCTTTAAGCTGCGAACCGGAGAAGTGTCCCGCCCGTTCCTTACTCCCCAAGGCATTCATATTGTAAAAGTACTTGAAAGAAAAGATGCTCCTTCGTTTGAAGAAGTGAAGGATGAAATCATTCGTCGGCAAATAGGGCATCATCGTATGGACCGTGGAACCGAGGCATTGGTTGAAAAACTTAAAAAAGAGTATCAGTATGTTCCTGATAAGGCTGCACTGGATGAACTTATTACTAAAGGTCAGACTTCTCGTACTCTATTTACCTTAGCAAATAAGGCATATACCGGAAACGAATTTGCCCGATTTGCTACTGCCCATCCTGCAGGAGTGAGGCGCCAGTTTAATGACTTTGTCATGAAATCGGTGTTGGATTATGAAAAAGATCGTTTGGAACAGAAACATCCGGAATTCCGTTTGCAGGTGCAAGAGTACCGTGACGGTCTTTTATTGAGTGAAATCAATAATCGTGAAGTCAAAAGTAAGATGAATGAAAGTGGGTTGAAAGCTTATTTTGACGATCACCGATCGGATTATCATTGGAAAGAATCCAAATTTAAAGGTGTTGTGCTGAATTGTGTGAATAAACGTGTAGCAAAACAAGCCCGTAAATTTCTGAAACAATTGCCGGAAAAAGAGTGGTTGGACGCTATTCGTTTGACTTTTAATGCAGGGGCTGTTCCACAAATACAGGCTGAGGTTGGTTTATTTGCTCCCGGTGATAATTTGTCTGTTGATGATTTGATTTTTAAAACAGGACGGTCTATTCCTCAAATGTCATTTCCCTTTACTGTTGCTTTGGGTAAAAAAGTGAAAGGCCCCGAGGATTATAAAGAGGTTGGTGAACAGCTTCTTTCCGACTATCAGGACTATCTGGAGCAGCGTTGGATAACCGGTCTGCGTGCCTCTGGTAAGGTTGAAATAAACCAAGAGGTTTTAAAAACAGTTAATAATCACTGATGCAACCAATTAAAGCACTATCTTCGTACCTCGAAATAAAGTAAAATATCAGTAGCTGATGCGAACAACCTGCTTTGGGCTTTTATGTATTCTTCTCTGTATGGCCTGTAGTCAACGAAACGACGACCATAAGGGGCAGACCCCATTAGTGGAGTTCGATGGAAATTTCCTTTATCGAGAAGATTTGCAGGCAGTATTACCTGCGAATTTATCAAAAGATGACAGCTTACTGTTTGCTGAGCATTACATCCGCAACTGGGTAGAAGATATCTTGCTGTATGACAAAGCTCAAAGTAACATACCCAATAATACAGAAATAGAAAAGCTTGTAGAGAATTATCGTAAAGCGTTGATAATGCATACTTATCAACAGGCTTTGATACATCAGCGTCTTTCAGAAGAAATTTCGGAGGAGGAGCTCCAGGACTATTATGAAAAGAACCTGACGCTTTTTAAAGTAGAGCGTCCTTTGATGAAAGGGTTATTCATAAAAGTGCCGCTGACCGCTCCGCAATTGGCTAACGTTCGCCGTTGGTACAAGACGGAAACTCAAGATGCAGTAGAACATCTGGAGAAGTACAGTTTGCAGAATGCTGTGAAATATGAGTATTTTTACGACAAATGGGTACCGGTTTCAGAAGTTTTGGATTTAATTCCATTGAAAGTGCCCGATGTGGAAGGTTATCTTGATAAGAACCGACATGTGGAGTTGAAAGATACGGCTTACTATTATTTTTTGAATGTAAGCGATTATCGCCCGATTGGAGAACAAGAACCGTATGAATTTGCTCGTGTTCAAGTAAAAGATATGTTGCTTAATGTGAAGCAAGTCGATTTTATGAAGCAAGTAAAAGATGACTTGTATCAACGTGCAGTGAAAAGAGATAAAATTAAATATTATTAGTATAAGACCCCAAGAATGAGAATGTGTATGAACTTTAAGTTTGTAGTTTTATTTGCCTTGACGTTATTAGCCGGTTCTGCCGTATATGGACAAGACAACGTGATTGACGAGGTAGTTTGGGTAGTAGGCGACGAGGCTATATTGAAGTCCGAAGTTGAGGAGGCACGTATGAGTGCTTTGTACGAAGGACGTAAGTTTGACCGTGATCCTTATTGTGTAATACCCGAAGAGATAGCTGTACAGAAGTTGTATCTTCATCAGGCTGCACTCGATAGTATAGAGGTGCCTGAAAGTGAAGTAATCCAACGTGTAGACTACATGACGAACATGTATATTACGAATATCGGTTCGCGTGAAAAAATGGAAGAGTACTTTAACAAGACTTCCAGCCAGATTCGTGAAACCTTGCGTGATAATGCCCGTGAAGGTTTGAAGGTGCAGAAAATGCAGCAGAAGCTGGTAGGAGAAATTAAGATTACTCCGGCTGAGGTACGCCGTTACTTCAAGGATCTTCCGCAGGATAGTATTCCTTACATCCCTACTCAGGTGGAAGTACAGATCATTACCCAACAACCTAAGATTCCGTTGGATGAAATTGAGGATGTAAAGGCGCGTTTGCGTGATTATACTGAACGTGTCAATAAAGGCGAGAGCTTTTCTATGTTAGCACGTTTGTATTCTGACGACCGTGGTACCGCTATTAACGGTGGTGAAATGCCGTTTACCGGACGTGGTTACTTAGACCCTGCTTTTGCCAATGTGGCTTTCAACCTGCAAGACCCGAATAAGGTTTCTAAAATTGTAGAATCTGAATATGGTTTTCATATTATCCAACTGATGGAAAAACGTGGTGACCGTATAAAGGTGCGTCATATCTTGCTGAAGCCTCATGTACCCGAAGAAGCTTTGATAGCCGGTAATGCACGATTGGATTCTATAGCCGATGATATCCGTAATAACAAATTTACGTTTGAAGAAGCTGCATCCATACTTTCGCAAGATAAGGATACGCGCAACAACCACGGTTTGCTGCCGAACCCGAATACCAATACTTCCAAATTCGAGATGCAGGAACTTCCTCCTGAAATTGCCAAGGTGGTAGATAAAATGAAAGTTGGTGAAATATCCGAAGCGTTTACAATGATTCCGCAGAAAACGGGTAAAGAAGAGTGTGTAATTGTGAAACTGAAGAGTCGCACTACCGGTCATAAGGCAACTATTTCTGATGACTATCAGAACTTAAAGGAAATTGTATTGGAAAAACGTCGTGATGAACTGTTGGATAAGTGGATACGCGAAAAGCAGAAACATACTTATGTACGTATCAAAGACGATTGGAAGAATAACTGTACATTTAAGTATCCGGGCTGGATTAAAGACTAATCCGGACGGGTTTACATAAACTTTTGTATGCAAAAGAAAGATACAAGAAAACATCTCCTTTTCAGGCATAGATACCTACTTGCAGGCATTCTATGCCTGTTTGGTATGTGTTTATTGAGTGCTCAGGACAAGAAGAAGAGTGCTGATGCTCCGGAGAAAAAGAAGACTGAAGCATCCGCCGAGCAGAAGAATACGGGAACTACTAAAAAAAAGAAAACCCGTGTGGATTTGTTGTATGCCGATGAGGCACAGGCAGATAAGCAACAGCGACCTGATGTACAAGTCTTGATCGGTTCGGTTCGAATGAAACATGATAGTATGTACATGTTTTGCGACAGTGCTTTGATCTTCGAAAAAAGTAATTCTGTTGAGGCTTTTGGTAATGTACGCATGGAGCAAGGGGATACTTTGTTCATCTATGGCGATTACTTGTACTATGATGGTATGTCTCAATTGGCAATGATACGCGAAAACGTGCGTATGATTAACCGAAAAACAGAGTTAACCACTGATAGCTTGAACTATGACCGGTTGTATAACTTGGGTTACTATTTCGAAGGTGGTACGTTGACCGATGAAGAAAATGTACTTACTTCCGAATGGGGCGAATATAGTCCGGCTACCAAACTAGCTGTGTTTAACCATGATGTAAAGTTGGTTAATCCACAATTTGTGCTGACTTCTGATACATTGAAATATAGCACATTGAGCAAGATCGCAACAATTTTGGGACCTTCTGATATTGTGAGCGATAATAATCATATCTATTCTGAACGTGGCGAATATAATACGACAACCGATCAAGCCCAGCTGCTGGATCGCTCCGTATTGACCAACGAAGGCAAACGGCTGACCGGCGACAGTCTTTATTATGACCGTAAACTAGGTTATGGCGAAGCTTTTGATAATGTCGTGATGAACGATACTGTCAACAAGAATATGCTTACCGGCAACTATTGCTTTTACAATGAACTGACCGGAAATGCCTTGGCTACGCAACGTGCGGTCGCCATAGATTACTCGCAAGGTGACAGCCTTTATATGCATGGCGATACATTGCGACTGATTACCTATAACCTCGATACGGATTCCATGTATCGCGAAATGCGTGTTTATCATAAAGTACGTGCATATCGTACTGATGTACAAGCTGTATGCGATTCACTGGTCTATAATTCTAAAGATTCTTGTATGACTATGTACACTGATCCGATTGTTTGGAATGGTAACCAGCAATTGCTGGGTGAAGAAATCAAAGTCTATATGAACGATAGTACTATTGACTGGGCACATATCATCAATCAGGCTTTAGCTATAGAGAGGAAAGATAGCATTCACTATAATCAGGTGGCCGGTAAAGAGATGAAGGCATTCTTTGAAAAAGGTGAGATGCGTCAGGTAGATGTGAACGGTAATGTACTGGTTATCTACTATCCGGTAGAGGAGAAAGATAGTTCGTTGATCGGACTTGATTATACTGAGGGTGGTTTCCTGCGGATGTTGTTGAAAGATCGTCGCATGGAGCGAGGTTCGTTTATAGGCAAAGCCAGTGGTACAATGTATCCCATGACTCAGATTCCACCGGATAAATATAAACTGGCTTCTTTTGCATGGTTCGACTATATTCGTCCGCGTGATAAGGAGGATATCTTTGAGTGGCGAGGTAAAAAAGCTGGTGAGACTTTGCAGAAGAGTGACCGGAAACCTGTAACTTCGCCAAGGAATATGCATATCAAACGTAATAATAAGTAGTGCTATGGCAATGTTTAAAATGCGGAAGCCCCGCGGCTTTAATCACCAATACATCTATGTAGATGAACGGAAAGAGAAATTAGCGAAGATGGAAGAGAAAGCCAAACGCGAATTAGGAATGCTTCCCGAAAAGAAGTTTACGCCCGAAGATATCCGTGGAAAGTTTGTAGAAGGAACCACCCACTTGAAACGACGTAAACAGAGTGGACGTAAGCCCATACATTTAGGTATGATCCTGGTATTGATAGCTCTTCTCATTTTCTTGTGGCACTATCTACAAACAGGTAGCTGGACATTCTGATTAGTGGTATATTTATAACTTGTAACTCATAACTTATAATTTGTCAATGAGCGATATCATTCATTTGCTGCCCGATTCGGTTGCCAATCAGATTGCTGCCGGAGAGGTGATACAGCGACCGGCATCCGTTATTAAAGAATTGGTAGAAAATGCGATTGATGCCGAAGCTCGGGAAATACATGTTTTAGTAACCGACGCCGGAAAAACGAACATTCAGGTTATCGATGACGGGAAGGGCATGTCTGAGACAGATGCACGCCTCTCTTTCGAGCGACATGCAACGTCCAAGATACGCGAAGCTAACGATCTGTTTGCTTTGCGCACGATGGGGTTTCGTGGCGAGGCGTTGGCATCTATTGCTGCAGTAGCGGAAGTTGAGTTGAAAACGCGTCCTGCTAGTGAAGAATTGGGTACGCGCTTATTGATTGCCGGTTCTAAAGTAGAAACGCAGGAAACGGTATCATGCCCTAAGGGAAGTAACTTCTCCGTAAAGAACTTGTTTTTTAATATACCTGCCCGCCGTAAATTCTTAAAAGCTAACTCTACGGAGTTGAGTAATATCCTGACTGAGTTTGAACGGATAGCACTGGTACATCCTGAAGTTGCTTTTTATTTGTATAGCAACGATACAGAGTTGTTCAACCTGCCCGTTATGCCGCTACGTCAGCGCATCATGACTGTATTTGGTAAAAAACTGAACCAGCAGTTGTTGTCAGTAGAGGTAGATACTACAATGGTAAAAGTTTCGGGTTTTGTAGCCAAACCGGAGACTGCACGAAAAAAAGGCGCTCATCAGTATTTCTTTGTGAACGGGCGTTACATGCGGCATCCTTATTTCCATAAGGCAGTGATGGACGCTTATGAACAGCTTATTCCGGCAGGCGAACAAATTTCCTACTTTATCTATTTTGAAGTAGATCCGGCTAATATCGATGTAAATATTCATCCTACGAAGACTGAAATCAAGTTTGAGAACGAACAGGCCATTTGGCAAATATTGTCGGCTTCAGTAAAAGAATCACTGGGTAAGTTCAATGCTGTGCCTACCATTGACTTCGATACGGAAGATATGCCTGATATTCCTGCGTTTGAGCAAACACGTCCGATAGAGCCACCTAAGGTACATTATAATACTGATTTTAATCCTTTTAAAAGTTCATCCGCTACTGCTTACGGTGGCGGTAAAGATTATTCCCGTCCAAAGATGGAGTGGGAGGAGCTTTATTCCGGTATGGAGAAATCCAGTAAGATGAATGAACCGTCGATAGAAGAAAACTGGACTATCCCGTCTACTCCCGCCGAAGCGGTAGACGAAGGTAGAGAACCCTATCTTCCGGAACCAACTGATAACATCCCGGCTGCACCTGCTACCTTATATAGTAGCAATGTGAACATTGAAAAAGGTGCGCAGCACTTCCAATACAAAGGGCGTTTTATCCTGACTTCCGTGAAATCGGGGCTCATGCTGATTGACCAGCATCGTGCGCATATCTGCGTGTTGTTTGAACAGTATATGAATCAGATACGCGAAAAACGTGGTGTATCGCAAGGTGTATTGTTTCCGGAGATTGTACAATTGCCCGCATCCGAAGCAGCAGTGTTGGAAAGTATTATGGATGACTTTTCTGCCGTAGGTTTTGAATTGACTCCATTAGGTGGTGGCAGTTATGCCATCAATGGCATTCCTTCGGGCATCGAAGGTTTGAATCCCGTGGAGCTTGTCCGCAGTATGGTGCATACAGCTATCGAAAAAGGGAATGATGTGAAAGAAGAAGTACATACTATTCTTGCATTAACACTGGCGCGAGCCGCTGCTATTGTTTACGGTCAAGTGCTGAGTAATGATGAAATGGCTAATTTGGTAGATAATCTCTTTGCGTGTCCGACGCCGAATTATACGCCTGACGGGCGAACGGTATTGTCGACTTTAAAAGAAGAAGATATCGAAAAGTTATTTAAGTAGTTGCATGCATACCCGAAACGCATGGTCTGTTTGAGGTAAACAGATGATGCGTTGATGGCAAACAGACCATCTGTTTATGGTGAACAGATGGTCTGTTTCCTTTATATATAAGTCGTGTCCGATATTTCGAGAGCATATTTAGCAAAAAGAAAACTTTTTCAGAACTTTTTAGTCCAATTGGTGTTTTTATATCAGTTTATAAGATTAGAAAAACAATTAACCACTTAACTATTTAAGGTATATGAAAAAGATTCTAATGATTCTGGCATTGTCCAGTTTAACCTCTGTTGCTTTTGCGCAGCAGAGTGAAGTAGTAGTCGGATTCGAGGAAATCCAGGTACAAGACAAGTATCGAGTGTTAACTAATAAGTTTTGGGATAACTGGTTCTTCTCTATTGGGGGCGGTGCTTCTGTTATGTATGGAGATAATGATCATGCAGGAAGTTTCAGTGACCGTATTAGCCCGACTTTGAACTTTGCCGTTGGTAAATGGTTTACTCCCGGATTGGGATTACGTGTGCAATACAGCGGTTTACAAGCTAAAGGATTTACGTATGATGCGGGTGCACCCTATGTAAAAGGTACCCAAATGAAAGATGGTTATTACAAACAGCGTTTCGATTACATGAACTTGCACGGTGATGTGATGTTCAATCTGAATGCGCTTTTTGGAGGTTACAATCAACATCGTGTCTACGAAATTATACCTTATTTAGGTGCAGGTTTTACTCACAACTACTCAAGTCCTAAACGCGAAGCTTTAGCTGTAAATGCAGGTATCATCAATCGCTTCCGAATTTCGAATGCTGTTGATATTAACTTGGAATTAAGCGCAATGGGCGTTGAAGATAAATTTGATGGCGAAGTTGGTGGCAAACATGGATTTGATGGCGTATTGAGTGCAACTCTCGGTTTGACTTATCGTTTCCCAAAACGTGGTTTCAACCGTCCTATTCCTCAACTGATTTCTCAGGCAGAACTGGCTATTATGCAGGAACAACTCGCTCAGTTGGCTGCTAATAACCAACAATTACAGAATGCATTAACGGCAGCTCAGAACCAACCGGTAGCCGAAGTTTCGGAAACAGAAGTTGTTGTTCAAAGTGATATTGCGCCACGTACTGTATTCTTCACCATTGGTTCGGCTGATGTAACTCCTCGTGAAGTTATGAATCTGTCCTACTTAGCCGATCAGATGAAACAGTTCCCGAATGCAACTTATACCGTCAACGGATATGCTGACTCCTATACAGGAACACCTTCATTTAACCAAACATTAAGCTTGAAGCGTGCACAAGCAGTAGTTGATGTATTAGTAAAGAATTTCGGAATCTCTGCCGATCGCTTGAAAGTAAGTGCTGATGGTGGCGTCGATAAATTCGGTCAACCTATCTTGAACCGCGTGGTATTGGTAAAATCTGCAGAATAAGCTACAGATTACCGATAAATAAAGAGTGGGCTACGTCTCCTGAATGGAAATGTAGCCCACTTTCTGTTATATATCTTTGGGTTTAGTATTCTAGATTTTGTTATTAAATTTCTTATTTATTAAAATATTATTTATATTTGATGAGTCTTATGTCTCAAAAAATATAATGCTATGATTAACTTTCAGACATTTATCGCATCTTCTTTAGCTCTTAAAGAATACCGTGCTGCTGTATCTCAGGCTGTGACGGAGTTGGATGGTGAGAAATATAACTGCACCTTCTCATACTATGATTATACCGAACACGCAAATCAGCGGCAGGAGAAGGACAGTGCACAAGAGCCCGTTAATAGATTGATTGGAGAGAGTGCTTTCTTTATAATGATTATAGACGGGGTGGTAGGAGATAAAACAATCGAAGAATATAGAAAGGCCACAGAATTCTGCAAGAATCATCAATATCCTGTTTATATTTCTGTGTTTTATAAGAAGACTCCAACAGTCAATGTCGCAGGAGAGAATCAATGTACATTCGGCGATTTTCAAAAGAGGTATATTGACAAAGCTCGCTTTGATGACAATCATTATGCTTCTACACAGGAAAAATCTGTATTGGTAAAGGATAAATTAGTATATGCTTATCCTTTTGAAACAGCTGAAGATATTAAGATGAAAGTAACCCAAGAGGTCAGAAACTGGATGACTTCGCCCTATAGACCGTTGATGGATGCAAAGATGGGTAGATCTTTTGTCCCTTCTGATTTTTATAGTGATGACGCACGTAGGGAACATTGCGTCGATGGAGTGTATTTTAAACGAGATTTTGATGTTGATATAAAGGCTGCATTATGTGGTCAAAAGGATGTCGTTTACCTATATGGAGCGTCATTGTCCGGCAAAACACGGGCTGTTTATCAGGCTGCTACTAAAATACCTCAAGGGTGGTTTTATGTGATGCCCTCATTTGATACTTTAACCGATGTACTTCTATCTAAAATAAATGATATTACAAAATATTTGGAGTATGCTAAATTAGAACAGAAACTATATTTGATTTTCGATGATTTTAATAAATATAAATTAGAAGATAATGCTATTTCAAGTGCTTTAGAATCCTTGTTCATGCAAGTACACAAGAAAGAGTGTACGGTTATTATTACTGCTACTGTTCCGATAAAAGATTTGCCCGTTTCTGATTTACTTGAAAATGTTACTAAAGAGAAGATTGAAATACCTCATATGTCTCCAAACGAACATGTGGAGGCTATACAGTTATTCAAAAGAAATGGTTTTATAATAAAAGAACAAAATACCAAATATCGTACAGCCGGTGCTTTATTGATCGACCTTGATAGTAAGAAACAAGACTATAACTCCTTTTTGGCAAAAGCTCAGGGAGAAGTAGCTCGTATGGTGAGACAAAACTTGTTACGTTCTATTAAAGCATTCTCTATTTGGCACAATTCCAATATGGGCGACTTGGATAGCATGTATGTGTTTTGTAAATATCTGCATAGTCGCCGTTGTGATGAAAATGGTAAAAGATTAAGGTTGGAAAGAGATCAATTCAATTTTGCCCAACGCGCACTGTTATCGACTTGTACGGGTATTACAGATAACTCTTATACATTGAAAGATGATCCTAAGAAAGTCAATGTGCTTGGTATTCAAGAGTATGTATATCGTTATTTTATTGACTATTCCGGTGAGGTGATGGAAGATGAGTTGATGTGTACTCCGGAACAAGAACTTGACTTGATTTACTTGATATTATCCTTTGTATATGAGCAAAAGCAGCCTTTGATTATTGACTTTGCTAAAATAATAACACGTTGTGAACATCGAAAAGAGGTTTCTGAGCACCTTTTTGGCATTTTTCAGGAGAAGTTAGAACCTTTGGAAGAAAATAATGACTGGGTTGCTCGTTTATTGAAAGAAAAGGCTGCGATAGAACAAGGTATTGCTTTAGATACGTTTACAGAAGAGGTTCCTTTATATTATCCCAAGATATTCAAGCAAAAAATTTATGATGCAACAGACTTTGAAGAGGCATGGGAATATTTTATGATGGCAAAGGAAGGGCTGCGTGATATGTTTATGCTCGGTGCACTCTATATGCGTGCGAAAACTCCTGATGAGGTGAGAAAAGTAGAGAGTCTTCAGGAATATGAGTGTTTTGGCAGGGAACCATTTCTCTTATATAAAAGAATGCAAAAGATACAAACTTTTCGCGAAGGTTTGGAAATAGTCACTCAGTTTCGCATAAAGGATGAGCAGGTCTATATTGACTATATAATGGCGGATGAAGGAGCTACTCGAAAGAAAGATCAAGAGAGGTTCTTGTTTATGTTTGATTTAAGTTGGTATCGGCAGGCATTAAATAGACTATTTAGTTTAGTTTCCACAGAAGAAGAATTTGAGTTGGCTTGCTACTTGTTGCGCATGGGATATATCCTGTGCTCTGATGACAAGAATATTTTAATGAGTTATGATGCTAATAAGGAGAAATATTCCAAAGAAAAACTGTCTTTGATAGATGTTTTAAGTAATGTTGATACTTATGCATTGTTGGGAGCATTTGGCAGATTATATCAGAATGAGGCGCGATTGATGGGAGATTTCATTGTTGACAAACTGATAGCAGTTGTTCAGGCTACGCTTGATCTAGGATGGACACCTCGTTATCGTATTCGCATTATAATAGCAACTGTAGCTAATGCATTTATAAAGCAGTTTGACAAAAGTGGTTTTAAGGAGGCATTTAATGAAATATTTGTTCATCTTAAAGATGATAAATCTCAGATGGTATTTCGTGACTCCTACACCTATTCCAATATCCTTGATATGGTAGATTGCTCTTTGTGGGAAGCACTCAACCTTTTTTATTATTATATAGAACCTCATTCGCGTGATCCTCACAATTTTTTGCTTATCAATCATTTTATATTAAACAGATTATTGAGTAAAGCAAAGAAGGAAAATGATGTGGCGCAAATTCGTGAAATCAACAAAATGTTTGACCACTATGAAGTAGAGCGGGATCGCTACTCTTATAACATGATATTGGAATCTCAACCTTTCAAAGAAGGATGGCATATCGTCAAAGCTATGCTCAAAAAGAGGATGCCACTAGATCAATATACTCTTTGTAGTCTGATAAAAACAGCTGATGATTTTCCTACTGCATTAGGCTTTTTTGATAAAATAGACCGACTGAATATCCCTGATGAAGTTATTGTAAAACGATTATTCGCAGAAGATCGTGAAACTCGGAGGATAGTGGCAGAGATGCAACTTCAGTCTATGATTTCCAGCCAGCAATACGCTTGGCTTTGTTTATTCGAAAAGAGATGCAATAGTGAGGCAGAGCGGAAGATTATAGATAATTGCTTGGTATATTTGGAAAATAATCCCGAACTATCTGGAATTTTGAAAGATGGTAAATTATACAATGTTTGCTTATCCAATCAGACTTATATCCGGAATTATTCCGAACTAATGATATTCTTGGTGCGACATAAGAATTTTGTTTTCGATGGTTATTCATTGGTGCACAGTATTGATATCCTTGTCCATGAAAATACCCCTAAAACTCACAAAAGAGTAATTGCAGACGCCAACGAGCTATTTAGATATGCCAAAAGGAAACAAGTGAGAATATCTAATATTCACTATAATAACCGAATGGAATTGTTTGATTCGCATTTGGCTAATGATGCGCTTTCGCTGGTTTTCTTTCAGGATGACGGAACAGAGGTCATAGAATCTTGCACTCCTTTGCAATATGTGCAATGTATGATAGAATATGGAATACCTATTGATAAGCATACTATCATTGCATTGACAAAGATTTCCGGTTTCATGTCCGACAATATTTTGAATGCTATTCTAAAGTTATGTAGAGAACATTCTATCAAGATTGATAGTAAGATGGGAGGTATTATTTTAGATAAGTATAATAGTGTTATGTCAACAGATACCATGAGTCAATTGGATGTGTTGATAAATGATGCTGATCCGAATTTATATAATAAACAACTAATCTACAAGTATGGAAAGTGCAGTATCACTTTTGATGAGGCTATTCAAAAAGTTGATACATCATCTGTTACGTCTTCTATTGCTGCATATAATGCTTTAATGGTGAAGTTTGATAAAAAAAAGAATAACAATAAGAAGCAAATTTCTAATCCAGAACGGCAACTCAATTTCCAGACTGCATGGAATGTATATAAGAAATACATACTGAAATACTCAAGACCTATTTCTGACACTTTTTCTATCTTGTCAGGTATGGCAGTAACTTTAGATGATTTGAATAAAATAATCTTTGAAATAAATAGGCTGAATTCTGAGAAACAATATAAATTGAGTATTACCAGCTACATCCTGACTGCTTACCTTCGCATAGCTTCTGATGTGGAAGAGTTGCGAAGTTATGTGCAGGCTCATGAGCACAGAGGAGGAGAAGTGACCTCTTACAATACGGATATTCTGCTTCGTCAATTAGTTCAGATGGCCAATCAAAGTAATAGTGAAGCGTTGAAATACGTAGAACAAATTATTGATTATATATTCAATCGGTCGTCGGCAGAACCTGTGGCATTTTCAGAATTGCCTTTGGTTGGAAATTATAGGGATAAGTCATTTGTATCAGAGTTGACGATAGTCAACATTTTGTATCTTAGAAATATAGAGAACTATATTAAGTATGAAGAAATAGTAAAAGTAATTATTGAATCATATCCTCACTTGTTTACAGAAAGAAATGGCATTGCCGAGTATTTGGGTAAAAGGAATATGGCAATATCCAAATTCATCCCGATATTTGAATTGTTGAACAGGCAAGTAGATGGGGCGGTTGTTAAGTTTCGCTGTGATTTATTCTGCAATCTGGTTCGCAACAGATGGGCTAATACTAAAAGGTACCCTCTGTTTTATCCTGATTTCAAGAAATTGGTTGAAGTTTGGACTGTAGGTAAATATACTCATGAGCAGTGGAATCGTATTGCGGTTGATATGATTATGTTACTTCGTAGCCTTTCTAAAATGGAACAAGGAGATAGCAACCGTTTCAAGGCGATTATAAATGGCATTTACGAAAAATCATACGTAGGAAAGCTCAGAATCGAAGATTTTACGTTGCCACAAGATGCAATACCCGGCCCGTTCGAGTTTAGTATAAAAGATAATACCTTGGAAACTCTGCAATACTTTAATTCTATATTGGAATATAGAATAAATGGCATTGTGAGAAAGAAATCTGAAGATAATGACAGCGAAGTAATATACGAAATCAGTAGCTTCCAAAGAAGACACAATTTGCATTCCAAGACTTTCCGCCGGATTTGCCAAAATGGAATAAAAACTTATACTGGCTTAGAAAAGCTTGTGCCATTGGTCAATTCTTCTCCTGAATGTTTTATTGTATTACTGACGCAGATGGCTAGTCGTCTTTATGGATATAATAAAATGGCGCAAATATTGAAGATCGCTTTGAAGTATAATATTGATCTTCGCGAAGAATTTATGTCTAATCTGGCGAGAACTGTTATGAGTTGTAGGCATGAGGATGCTACAATGAAGAAAGTTCATGCTCAGATCCTTTATGGTTTGCGTACAAACAACCTACGAGGCTATCATTTTATGGCAGGTGATGACGCCATGTTGCCTAATTTGAACATACCTATACAAATTTACCCCGATGTACGCAATTTGTTATTACTGTGTAGTGATATTTATAATAGTAATAATCCCGAAGAATCGTGTAAACGGATCGTAGAGTATTGTAAGGCAGATCGTGAAGAACAACGTACGCATTATGAAGAAAAGAAAAATCCACTTATTGATACGGCTTTTGTAAATACATTATTGTCTTTGTATGCTAAACTCTGTAGGAAAGATGAAAAGGGGGTAAAGAAGGAGCAGAAGGAAAGTTGGGTTGAATTGATTAAGAGTATTTATCACTCTGACAATTTGGAGAAAGTAGATGTAAGTCCACTTTTTCAGTGTCCGTCAGCATTAGACGAGTTACGACAGATGAGTATTGAGTTTATAATTCCACAAAAGTACTTGGATTATACCATTCTTCAGTATCTTGAGATACCTATGCAGGAAAAGATTGACTTGATTTTGGCTTCACACTCGCTGCATTATTGGCTTAAAAGTTATGAAAATAGTGAAGATATATTGAAATTGTTACCTTATATTCAAGAACAATCTCCTAGGGATGTGAAGTTTGTTATAACGGCTGCTCTTGGTAAAGTGAAGACTTTGGAAACCTTCACCCTGATACTGCAAGCCATGGATAAGGATGAAGAGTGTTTTAAGCATAAACAATGCAAGATAAATCTCTTTGTTAAACTGAAATATTTCTTATTGACAAATTATGACTTGTACCTGAAACTATATAAAACTAGATTAGACCTGCTGAAACCGTTCAAATTCTTGCTGTTAAATAAATTGTTTGTTGGTTTGAATTTAAGAACCGCTGCAGAGATTCAGATTCCTATGGAGTTGGTTATGCAGTTTGAACAGTTATATGCTGAGAATAGTTTATTGGGCAGTATCGCTTATTTGACTGACGTGTATAAGGTATATGATAAG
>JAEXAJ010000234.1 GCA_023458215.1 Bacteroidota bacterium | reverse complement strand
AATTTTGTAGCTTTCTTGATTTGTTTAGCAGTTAAACCTTCAGTTTCATTCAGTGCACTCCAAATTTTTCCTGCAGTTTCACCAGCTTTTTCTTTTAACATTTTCTCTTTGTTTTTAGTTAGACATGTTCAAAATCTAAATAATCAATTAGTATATTCAGATTTTATTTCGGCGACAAAGATAGCTATTTTTGTGTTATATAACACATTATTGAGTGTTTTTTTCAGTTTCATGTCAGAAAAAAGCATTTTAGGCTTCTTTTTCTAAATATTCTACCCATATTTTGGCTGCTTCTTCTACCATCTTGACACAGGGACGTTTAGCATAATATTGTTCGGTACGAGCCTCGGGAACAGCAGAACCTTCCGGTTTTCTTAGTCCAAGTAATTCCGCACAGGTTATGGAACCGTTACGCTCTTTAAATTCCTCCGCCAGCTGCTGTACTAATGCATAATTTGCCGCCTTTCCTTCACGATCTTTACCATCTGTAGCTCCTTTCTCCAGACCGGCAAGCATAAACAAACCACATGCCGCACCACAAGTCAGACGCATGCGTCCTATTCCTCCTCCAAAAGAAGCTGACATGCGCAACGCCTGTTCTTCTGTAAATCCATACATATCAGCAAAAGCAGCTACTACGGATTGCGAGCAGTTATATCCACTCTTAAAATACTCTACAGCTTTTACTATTCTATCTTTCAGTTCCATCTTTTAATCAGTAATTTCCAACATCATCGGACAATGATCCGAATGAACGGCAGAGTTTAACATTCGTGCTTCCTTCAACATCGGACGCACCGGTTCATTCACCATACAATAATCAATACGCCAGCCTTTATTCTTGGCACGTGAATTAAAACGATAACTCCACCAGGTATATTCTTGTTTGTCGGGATGAAGCAAACGGAAAGAATCTACAAAACCGGCATTTAGAAAACGAGTCATCCACTCCCGTTCTTCCGGCAAGAAACCACTATTCTTAGCATTACGAACCGGATCATGAATATCTATAGGCTCATGACAGATATTATAATCGCCACACAGTATTAGTTTAGGACGTGTACGCTCCAACTCCAGCACATATTCCTGAAACTTTTCCAACCATATCATCTTGAAAGCCTGACGTTCATCACCACTGGTGCCTGAAGGATGGTAAACACTTACAATAGAAATATCACCAAAATCAGCACGAATAAAACGACCTTCATTATCATATTCTTCGATCCCCATTCCATACTCTACATGGTCGGGTTCACGCTTAGTCAGAATAGCTACCCCGCTATACCCTTTCTTCTCGGCAGAATATAAGTAATGTTTATATCCTAAAGCATCCAAAGCTTCAACAGGATATTGGTCAGGTTGCAACTTGGTCTCTTGCAGGCAAAGTACATCCGGTTGCTCTTCCGCCAACCACTCGGGAAACCCCTTTGTAACGGCAGCCCGCAAACCATTTACATTGTATGTTATTATTTTCATATCAGTATATTATAAGTTACTATTTCGTAAACTATTTCTTTTCGACTTTATTTCTTTTGCTTTATGCTATCTCGGAAATTAATAGCATTATATTTAAAATTGTAACGATAGCAGCAATAGTATATAGTACAAATGTACTCCATTTACTATTTACATATTGTCCCATTACCTTATGCGAAGAAGTCAGGCTGACTTGCAAAAATACCGTAAAAGGCAATTGGATACTCAATATCATCTGAGAAATCAATAATCCTTTGAACGGATCACCTATAAAGAATATCAAAAGTAGTGCAACACCTAACGAAAGCACTACGCCCACCTGTGAATGGCTATCCTTTATATGGTAAGACTCACCAAAAATACCGGCAAAAATTGAACCTGCCGCCATACCACTGGTTATGGTAGAAGATATACCGGCCATCAACAATGCCAATGCAAAAACAATGGCAGCATTGCTCCCCAATAACGGTTCCAATAACGACTTGGCTTGTTGTAGCTCCTCCACTTGAATACCACTTTTAAAGAATGTTGCTGCAGCCAACAAAATCATGGCACTATTAATAGCCCATCCCACAATCATTGAAAATAGCGTATCATAAAGTTCATATTTCAAGACTTTACGAATTGAAGCATCATCCTGCTTGTTGTATTCATGACTTTGTATTACTTCTGAATGAAGAAACAGATTATGAGGCATTACAACTGCACCAAGCACACTCATAATAATCAGCATGCTACCTTCAGGGAACGAAGGAGTTACCCAGCCTTGCACTGCCAAAGGCCAGTCTATCTTAACCAGGAACAATTCATATATAAATGAAAGACCGATAACCGATACAAATGCAATGATGGAGCGTTCAATCTTTTTATATGAATTAGTAAAAAGCATCAGAAGCACAAAAACCGTAGTAAGTATGGAGCCCCATATTATCGGAATATCAAATAACATTTGCAAAGCAATCGCACCACCCAATATTTCGGCTAATGAAGTAGAGATAGAAGCCAACACCGCCGTACCTAATATGGGACGTGATACCCACTTAGGTGTATATTGCGTAGCCGCCTCAGACAAACACAAGCCGGTCACAATACCCAAGTGCGCCACATTATGCTGTAGCACAATCAGCATTATTGTCGATAAAGTTACTACCCACAGCAACGAGTAACCAAACTCGGAACCTGCTGCAAAATTTGATGCCCAATTGCCCGGATCAATAAAGCCGACTGTTACCAGCAGTCCCGGACCAATATATTTAAAAACATCCAAGCCACCCAAATATCGTTTGTGGTCTCTTCGTTTCAAGTCTTTCAGAATATTCTTCATTGTGTTCGTTTATTTAAGAGCGTAAAAATACGTAAATAATAACAAATACACTACATCATAAGTTCAAAAAAGCCCTTGGTATCTTTTAATACCAAGGGCTTATATCTATTATTTTGAAGTAAAAGGCTTTAATATCCCATTTCATGCAATGCTTTACAAAGTTGATCGGGACAAGAAGTAGGACGGCCTCCACAGCGAATTCCTTCCAAACGAGTGATAACCGCATCCACAGGCATCCCTTTTATTAGCCGGGAGATACCTTGCAGATTGCCATTACATCCACCCCAAAATGCAACTTCTTTCACAATTCCATCTTCTACATCTATTTCGATGTTCGAACTGCATGTGCCTTGAGTCCTATAATTGTAAGTCATTACTATTCGCCTTCTTCCGGTTTCATGTTAGTATACACTGTCTGCACGTCGTCGAACTCTTCCAAGCGTTCTATCATCTTATCCAAAGTTTCACGCTGTTCGGGAGTTACTTCCTTCAAATCATTAGGGATGTAAGTAAACTCACCGCCGACATCTTCAAAACCTTCTTCTTCCAAATGTTTCTGAATAGCCGCATAGCTCTTCGGGTCACCATAAATCGTTACTGTTCCTTCTTCTTCATCCTCTTCATAATCTTCATCGATATCAAAATCAATCATGTCAAGAATGAATTCTTCCATATCCATACCGTCTTTCTTTTTGAAAGTAAATACGCATTTATGGTCGAACAAGAAAGCCAAAGAGCCCATCGTTCCCAAGTTACCACCGAACTTATTGAATACTGAGCGCACATCAGCAACAGTACGGGTTGTATTATCAGTCAAAGTATCGACAAATACAGCAATTCCATGAGGACCATATCCTTCATAAGTCATTCCCTTATATTCACTCTGATCCTTACCCATAGCGTTTTTGATAGCACGATCAATGTTATCCTTCGGCATGTTTTCACGCTTACAAACAGCGATAACCGAACGCAAAGTTGGGTTATTTTCAGGTTCCGGACCACCGGCTTTTACTGCAATAGCTATTTGTTTACCCAGTCTTGTGAAGGTCTTAGCCATATGACCCCATCTCTTCAATTTCGCAGCTTTTCTATATTCAAATGCTCTTCCCATTGGAACAAAATATTTATGATTTATAATTTATGATTTATCTCAGTTTAGCTCCTAGTTTGTCTTCCAGGTTCTTCACCAATTTGGACATGATCTTATCAATCATCTTATCATTCAAAGTCTGAGTTTCATCTTGCAACAAGAAGCTTACTGCATAACTCTTCTTACCGGCTTCGAGATTCTTGCCTTCATACACATCAAAGAGAGAAACTTCTTTCAATAACTTCTTCTCAGTATCGTATGCAATTTTCTCGATTTCAGCAAACTGAACCTTCTTATCAATCAATAATGCCAAATCACGTTTTACAGCCGGGAACTTCGATATTTCCGAATAACTTACTTTCGCGTTCTTGATGGCTTTCATCAGTTCTTTCCAATTCAAGTCAGCATAGTATACTTCATTATCGATATCGAATGCTTTCAATAACTTCTTCGTTACCACACCGAAAGTAGCCAGTCTCTTACCGCCTCTTGTTTGCACTGAAAGTGCGGTGGCATAAATATCATCGGTCAAATTACCAATAACCAAGTCGTGCATGCACAAACCCATACGAGCAAAGATATTCTCAACGTATGCTTTCAGTTCATATACGGTAGTGTTCTCGTCCGGATGTGCCCATGAGTTTGAAACTCTCTTGCCGGTTACCCATAAGCCAAGATGGTAATCCTCCAAATAGGCTGCAAGAACTTTCTCCGGATTCTTTTTTTCCGCATTGAAATGGTAACAGTTACCAAATTCAAAAAACTTCAAATCCGCATTCTTACGATTTGCATTATGGGAAATGCTTTCCAATCCGCCAAAAAGCAAAGTCTGACGCATCGCATTCAAATCAGTACTTAACGGATTCAATAACATTACAAGATTATTAGCAGGATAAGTATCCAGACCTTCATAGTAAGCGGCACGAGTCAAAGAATTATTCAATATTTCATTGAAACCACAACCTACCAATTGCTCAGCAACCAGATTCTGCAATTTATTTGATTTATCGCATTCTCCCTTTGTAGTCAGGCTGGACTTCAAAGTATTCGGAATCTCTACATTATTATATCCGTAGATACGCAAAATATCTTCTATTACATCGCAATCACGCTGTACATCTACACGATATGGAGGAACATCCAAAGTCAAGCCTTCAGCAGTCTCATCAACAATCTTCATTTCCAAGCTCATCACGATGCTTTTGATTGTATCCACCGGAATAACTTTACCAACCAATGAATGCACCTTCTTATATGAGAGTTTTACTCTGAAATCCTGTGCAGGAGCAGCACATACATCTTTTATTTCAGAAGAAATAGTACCTCCGGCAAGTTCTTTCACCATCAAAGCAGCTAACTTCAGGCAGTAAAGAGTGATATTAGGATCGATACCTCTCTCAAAACGGAAAGACGCATCCGTATTCAGCCCATGACGACGGGCTGTTTTACGCACCCATGTCGGATGAAAGTAAGCGCTTTCAATAAACACATCTTTTGTCGCTTCAGTAGAACCAGAGTCTAAGCCACCAAATACACCGGCAATACACATCGCTTCTTCCTTATTGCAAATCATCAGGTCACGTTCGTTCAACTTGCGTTCTACTCCGTCAAGAGTTACAAATGGAGTACCTTCGGGCATGGTTTTTACAATAACCTCGCCACCTTTAATCGTATCGGCATCGAAGCAGTGGAGCGGTTGACCGAATGCATGGACAATATAGTTCGTGATATCCACCACATTATTAATAGGCCGCACACCGATAATACGGAGCTTATTCTGCAACCATTCCGGGCTTTCCTTCACAGTAACACCTTTCACTGTAACCCCTGCATATCGAGGACAAGCCTCACTATTTTCAACTGTTACCTTGATATCCAAATCATGGTTTTCAACAGCAAAAGCATCAATCAGAGGTCTCTTCAGAGATGTAGCCTTGTTATTCTGTACCAAATATGCAAATAAATCACGAGCTACACCATAATGTGAGCAAGCATCTGCACGGTTCGGAGTGATATCCACTTCCAGCACGTAATCGCTCTTGATGTTATAATAATCCTTGGCAAGTGTACCCGGAATAGCTGTTTCAGGCAATACAATGATTCCTGCGTGATCTGTACCAAGACCTATTTCATCTTCAGCACAAATCATGCCATTGGATTCTACACCACGGA
>JAEXAJ010000233.1 GCA_023458215.1 Bacteroidota bacterium | reverse complement strand
AGACTAAACGTGAGAAATATAAAGCCGTGATCGAAGAGATCGAAGCCATGGTAGCAGCCGGACGTCCTGTCCTGGTAGGTACCACTTCGGTTGAAATCTCCGAAATGCTGAGCAAAATGTTGACGATGCGCAAGATTGAGCATAATGTTTTGAATGCGAAGTTGCACCAACGTGAAGCAGATATCGTAGCCACCGCCGGTTTGAAATGTGCCGTGACCATTGCTACCAACATGGCAGGTCGTGGTACGGATATCAAGCTGAGCCCGGAAGTAAAAGCCGCAGGCGGTCTTGCCATCATCGGTACGGAGCGTCACGAGTCCCGTCGTGTAGACCGCCAGTTGCGTGGTCGTGCAGGTCGTCAGGGTGACCCGGGTTCTTCTGTATTCTTTGTGTCACTGGAAGACGATTTGATGCGTCTGTTCTCTTCCGACCGCATTGCCGGTGTAATGGACAAACTTGGTTTCAAGGAAGGCGAGATGATTGAGCACAGCATGATTTCCAAGTCCATCGAACGTGCACAGAAGAAGGTAGAAGAAAATAACTTCGGTATCCGTAAGCGTTTGCTGGAATATGACGACGTGATGAACAAGCAACGTACGGTAGTTTATACCAAGCGTCGCCACGCCTTGATGGGTGAACGTATCGGCATGGATATCGTAAACATGATTTGGGACCGTTGCGCTGCCGCTATCGAAGCTCCCACCTACGAAGACTGCAAGATGGACTTGTTGCAGACTCTCGCTATGGAAACTCCTTTCACCGAAGAAGAATTCAAAAGCGAGAAGAAAGAAAAGCTTGCTGACAAGACCTTCGACGCCGCTATGGAACTGTTCAAGCGTAAGACTGAGCGTATGGCACAGATTGCCTTCCCGGTTATCAAGCAAGTGTATGAAACCCAAGGCCACATGTACGAGAACATCCTGATTCCTATCACGGATGGCAAGCGCATGTACAACATCTCTTGTAACCTGAAAAACGCATACGAAAGCGAATGTAAGGAAGTAGTAAAATCATTCGAGAAATCTATCCTGCTACACGTTATCGATGAGTCATGGAAAGAAAACTTGCGTGAACTGGATGAACTGAAACACTCTGTACAGAATGCCAGCTATGAACAAAAAGACCCGTTGTTGATCTACAAGCTGGAGTCAGTAAACTTGTTCGACACGATGGTGAACAAGATCAATAACCAAACAATCTCCATTCTGATGCGTGGACAAATTCCTGTACAAGAACCGCAAGAAGTTCGTCAGGCAGCTCCCGAAGAACGTCAGGACTTGAGTAAGTATCGTGAGCAAAAGCAAGACCTGAGTGATCCTAACCAGCAGGCAGCCGCCGCACAAGATACTCGCGAGCAACCCAAGCGCGAACCGGTCCGTGCTGAAAAGACTGTAGGACGTAATGATCCTTGTCCTTGCGGCAGCGGTAAGAAGTATAAGAATTGCCACGGAAGAAACGCGTAAAATAGTTATAAGTGATTAGTTATTTGTTGGTGGTTGTGCTGCGCTATTATTCCGAAAGGGAAACCACCAACAAATAACTAATCACTTATAACTTATAACTAACATCTATTCTCAAAAGCCTCGAACGGTTAAAAACTGTTTGAGGCTTTTGTATATTCAGCTAAAAGAGTACTTTTGTTAATTGGAACAAAACTCAAAAGACTATGACCAAATATTACTATAGCCTGTTACTTATAGGTATGTTGTTACTAAGCGGTTGCCAAAGCTTGGAACAGTTGTCAATAGATTATATGCTTCCGGCAGAAGTCAGTTTCCCGGCATCGCTGAAACGGGTAGCTGTTGTTAATAATATGCCGGCTGTTCCCGACAACAAATTAATAGTAAGCGAGGAGGAACAGAAGAAAAGCGAAAATGAGATAACGAGACTTACCAACTATTACAACGGAGATGCCAAACTGACTACCGAATCGTTGGCAGAAGCCCTTGCCAAAGAGAACTATTTTGAAGAAGTAGTAATTTGTGATTCCGCTTTGCGCAGTAAAGACATCAGTCCACGCGAAACGATGTTGACACCGGAAGAAGTGAGCGAACTTGTACAAGACTTGGACGTTGACTTCTTGATTGCCCTGGAGAATATACAGATGCGTTCCCTTCGAAAAATAAGTTATATCAATGAGTGGGCTACTTTCCATGGTACGGTAGATGTAAAAGTATTCCCTACGGTAAAAGTGTACCTGCCTAATCGTAGAGGCCCTATGGTGACTGTAAATAGTACCGACAGCATATTTTGGGAAGACTATGGAGGTGGAGAAGCTGTTTTACGTACCCGTCTCATCAATGAAGAAAATTTGATAAAAGAAGCTTCGGAATTTGCCGGGACAGTGCCCGTAAAACATTTGCTCCCTTATTGGAAAACATCGAACCGTTACTATATCACCGGTGGTTCGGTAAATATGCGTGATGCGGCCGTATATGCCAAAGAAGGACAGTGGGAGGATGCCATCAAATTATGGAAGTCAAGCTATGAAACGAAAAAAGGCAAAAAGAAAATGTACGCAGCCTTCAATATAGCGTTGGGATATGAAATGCAAGACAACATAGAAACAGCCATGGAATGGGCACTGAAGGCACAATCTATTGCCCGTGAAATAGACAAAATAGATCAATTGCAAGTAGCCAACGGTGTGAATTCAGAAAGCATTCCCAACTATTATCTGACCAGCATTTATGTGAACGAATTGCAGGAACGAAAAGAAGGAATTGCCCGTCTGAATGTACAAATGGATCGGTTTAATGAGGAGTAAATAAACAACATCATCATTTTTTTCATTATAAATTATACATTATTCATTATTTTCCCTACCTTTGAACAACTATTAAGAAAAAGGAAGCCATTATGAAGCTCAGTCAATCGTCATTATCCCTTCTTGAGGGAACTATAAAGAAAGCAATCAGCAAATACACCTGCGGTTGTGAACAAACTATCGTTACGGATATTCATCTGCAACCGAATCAGAATTCAGGTGAGTTGTCTATCTTTGATGATGAAGATGAGGAGCTTGCCAATGCCACCATTGATGAATGGATGACTTACGAAGGCGATGATTTCTTTGAAAATACAGAACGTATCCTCTCTACCCTGCTCTGCAACATGAAGCATGCAGGTACTTTTGACAAACTGACGATTTTGAAACCGTTCTCCTTTGTACTAGTGGACGACGACAAGGAAACACTTGCCGAACTGCTGCTCATGGACGATGATACCCTGTTGGTCAATGACGAGCTGCTGAAAGGACTGGATGAAGAACTGGATGCTTTCTTGAAAGACTTATTAGAAAAGTAAATTCTTCTTTTTTTATTTTTGATTGATAATACCAATCAGCCCTTGCATACATTGATTTCCATGTTGCAAGGGCTGATCCATTTTTTTAGAGGATTCTTACTTAATCCTTATGCCATAGATAGAACGGGTAGTAGTTACAAACAACATATCCTTCTGACGTCCTCCGAGGGTCATGGAAATAGGACGTTCTTCGACTTGGATGCGTCGTTGTTCCTTGCCGGATTTGTCGTAGACAAATATCTCTCCGTCCGCCACATACACATTTCCTTCAGCATCGGTCACATTACTGTATTGGCCGAAAGGACAAAGTACTTTTTCCTCCACGAGGCGTCCATCCGTTGCCACAGAAAGTTGAACAGTGGTTTTATTATTTTCATTCACCACATACACAGGTGCTTTCTGACCGGGAGTAACCGAGAACAACGCACAGGAACGTCCCAAATCATAGGTTTCCGGAATGATTGTCACTCCGTCGGGAGCCAGGAAACTATGCTCCGGCATACCCGCTACCACTTTATGAAAATCACCACGCCAACGGCTGGAAGGATGTATCACTTTCTGTACGTTCTTAGCATCGGCAGTAGCAACGCGAGGTAACGGTTTCATGGTAGCATCGATATTATCAGGATCAAAGGAATACCCCAAAGCACTCCATCCGCTATTGCCCCAGCCGCTATACATCGGATTATCATCCGGCAGACGGGTCACGGTTTCTTGTTTGCCATCTACCATATAGCCCGGCTGCGGGTCATAACGGAAGATCACCAACAGATTGTCTTGAGTATCGGTAGCCAACGTAAAAGGTTTCCAGGGATAATCGGCAATCAGGGTGATTTGCCCGTTATCGGCCGACCATTTATAGATTTTCTTTAAACGGTTCTCACAAAAGTACACATTTCCTTTGCTGTCGGTGGTTGCTCCGGAGGCCAGTTCGAAGCCGGTAGCCAGTTTCACGGGGCGGTCTATCACATCGCAAGAAGGGCGATTGCTCTTTTCATTACCCGTGATCGTGAGACGGGCAAAATCCCATGAATATACGGGCAACGCCTTGTTCATATCATAGATAGGAAACTCAATGACGGGCAAGATCTGCGTATAGTTGTGCATGTTGCGGAAAGTGATATTCTCGCAGTTCCACATGCGATAACCGATTTCTTTGGGCATGAAAGCTCGGATGACACGATACATCCATACGTTTATCAACTCGATATTCTTGCAATTCGACATCTCGGCCATGTGGCAATCGGGACCTTCTTTGCCTTCTTCTTCAAACTGGAAGGCGTAGATTTTCCAGTTGGAGACGTTGTGCAAGCGGGCTTCGGTGCGGACATGGTGCTCCAAAGACATGGCGTAGATGCGTCCCGGAGTTTCCGTGTCACTGATGTAAAGGCCACTGGCGGCGTAGGTGCTGGCAGTCCATACATCTTTAATGATGCCACCGCCATTGTTGGTAATCCAAAGGCTCCAGTACTGGTTATCCCAGGCAAGGTCCTTCCCCGTTTCCATAACCGGGCCGGATGGAGAGCTGATACGTCGTTCACCTCCGCGCCAGTTGGACCGTTGCCCGTTGGTATCAGGAACAGGCTTGCGCAGGGTGCCGTGCCCACCTACGAACTTGACGTCGTTCATATACGAATCCTCTCCGGCCATCCACTTGCAGCCTACCGCACGGTAATTGTACGCACCGGTATTGATGCCGATACCATTCAGCATATCGTCGCCACCTTCGGAAGATTCCACCAATGCCACGGGAGAACCAAAGCCGCTAAATGCAGGCTCACTTTCGTTCAAGACAAACTGAGTACCAAAGGGATGAAGACCGATCAATCGGGTACCCGGTGCCATCTTCAAGGTTTTTGTCAGGCGATACCAACCTTGCGGTACATAAATATTCTTGTGACGGGCAATGGCTTTTTCAAAAGCTTCGGTATCATCCGTCTCGCCGTCACCCTTCGCACCTAAATCACGAACATTCACCCATGTATCCATTGCAGGAAGTGCAGGAAGCTCTTTTTCCAGTTTAGCAGGTACCTTGGCAACCGGAACAATATCACAGATTTCCTTGAAAGTGGAAGTGGTGTTCAGATTATCGAGTACCAGACCGTATGTAAATTCCTTCACTTTATACAGCTTGTCTTTTACATCGACCTTCTTTCCGGTTTGCGCATAGTCCACTAATACGGGCACATTCTTGCAATCGACATTCACCAGATTCAGTTGTGAGAAGGTATTGCCCACTACACTTACCTTTATTCCGGCTACCGCTATGTTTTCTAAAAGAGAATTTTCCAGGTGAAGGCGGTCTGCCAAGTTCTCGGCCATTTCAAAGGCGACAGGCGTATTCTTGACGTGCATATTCATAATGGCAAAACCCACTTCCTTGGAGTAGATGGCTGCCTTCCGCTGCCCTTCAAAATAAGTATCGACCGTCATAATGGGCCATCCCGGGGAGGTTCTGGAGGAGATAATGCCATACTCACCACCGTAGAATTTCATATCTTCCAGTTCATTGCCTACATCGTAGATGCCTGCTTTCCCCTCTCCTATCTGAATATCGCAATGGTTGGTAAAGCTGTGCTGGGCAAAATGAGAACGTATGGCGATGGCTTGGGGATTACCTTTCTCTATACGGAAGTCGATGTTAGAAAGCGCGCTGTAGAAGGTTCCGGCATTGGCATCCGAGGGTTCCCTGCCCTCTTGCGCCAAGCCTCCGGTGAACCACACCATATAGTTCTGAGTGGTCTGATAACCGGGGGTATTAGCTCCCAAATAGATAACAGGGCGCTTTTTTCCATAGCCAATCAGGCGGATGGACGAAGGTATCTGTATGGTCTTACTTATGCGATAGTTGCCTTCAGGCAGAAACAAGATACCAAAGTTTTTCTCTTGCTTCACCTGATTAATGGCCTTTTGAAGTGCCTCGGTCACATCTGATTTTCCATCAGCTTTGAAACCATAATTCTCCGGGGTAAAGTAAAAAGCCTCCGGATCATTTGGCCTTTGAGTATACACGGAGCTACTTTCTGCCGCTCCAACAAGGGGCAGACTGCCGATAATCCAACAGACTATCAACAGAAATCTAATTGAATAAGATTGTTTCATAAGTATTATATTTTACGTACACTTTATGAGTTAAACATAGAATTAATAGGAGGAATATTTTAAGTAAAATAGAGGCTGATTCCCATAACGAATGAACGAGTTTCCCATTACGACTGAAGGAGGCTCCCATTACGACTGAACTAGGCTCCCATTACGACTGAAGTAGGCTCCCAAAGCAAGAGAAACAGACAGGAAATAAAGTCCCACATATAAAAAGACAAGTGGAACTATACTTAAACTGATAATCAGCCTATTACAAACATACATTTATACTATAAACAGAGATCAGGTCATGATGTGATACCTATTTATTTTTTATAAGACAAAAGAACAGAAGAACATAAAGGAGAAAGAAGAAACATGTTCTTCTGTTCTTTTGTCTTAAAAAAAATATACCTTATCTGTCTAAATAAAATTATCATTTCACCCGTACCCCAAAGAACTTGGATCGGCCTGTAATAAATAATGTATTGCCGTCTTTCCCGCCGAATTGCAGAGTAGAAGGACGCTCGGGAACACGAATCATTCCCTTCTTATTTCCTTCTTTATCAAAGACATAGATTTCTCCGTCGGCAATGTACAAGTTTCCTTCTTTATCTACGGCCGACCCGAACTCACCTTGCTCTACAAAATACGTCAAATTGGAGAGTGTACCGTCATTGGCAACGTCCATCCTGACCATGCGGCGGTCGTATTCATCGGAAGTATAGAAAGGCTTTCCCGGATAGGCTTCCAATAAGCTGGAACTACGGGAGAGATCGAAGTAATGAGGAATAATTGTCTTTCCGTCCGGTGCCAGGAAGCACATTTCGGGTACATATACCGATACTTCGTTGAAATCGTGGAAGTCTCTCCAGCGGTTCGAAGGATATAATGCCTTATGGACATTCTTCACCTGCCCCATAGGTACGCGAGGCAATAATTGAATGGTTTCTTCGGGATTCTCGGGATCCATAGAATAGACTCTCATGGTAAATGCGGAATTGCCATAACCACTGAAAGAAGTACCTTTGGTATCGGGCATCACGGGCATTTCTTCGGGTTTGCCGTCAATCAGATACCCCGGCTGAGAGTCGTAGCGGAACAATACCAGCAAATTATCTTCCGAATCGAAAGCAAGGTTGGACGGTTTCCACGGGAAATCGGCAATCAATGAGAGGCTGTTCGTTTCTACAGACCACTTGAAAATGCGACGCATGCGGTGGTCGCAGAAATAGACATTTCCTTTGCTATCGCGCGCAATACCTTCGGCAAAGTCGAAATCGGAAGCCAATTGATTTACCTTGTTCACATCGTTGCTGAGGGGTTGCTGATGGGGCTCCTTGCCGGTCACTATCAGACGGGAAAGTTCCCAGGGACGGATGTCGATATCTTTGTTTACATCGAATACGGCGATATTGTTGGTATATTTAATCTGAGAGTAGTTGTGCAGGTTCAAGAAGGCTATATTTTCACAATTACGAATGCGCACTGAGCTATGATAAGGCTCATTAATGCGAATCACGCGGAACATGTACAGGTTGGCAAAGGTCATATCCTTGCAGTTGTCCATCTCGATGGGTTGGCATTCGGTACTTTCACGGCTCTCTTCCTCGGTCTGCATGCAATATACTTTCCAATTAGAAACCTTGTTGAAACGTACTTCATTCCGCACATGGTGCTCGATGGACATGGCGTAGATACGGCTCGGAGTGCTGGTGTTGTTGGCATAAAAGCCGTTGGTGGCGTAGGTGCTGGCAGTCCAAATGTCTTTGAAGGTGCCGCCGCCGTTGTTGGTTACCCATAGGCTCCAATATTGGTTGTCCCAAGCCAGATCCTTGCCGGACTCGGACACAGGTTCATCAGGAGTACTGACACGTGCCGGTCTGTCCCACCAACCTCTTGGAGCGGCAACACCAGGCTTGGGTTTCCACATACCGCCGTGCCCGCCTACGAACTTCACATCATTTATATATGAATCAGCATTTGCCATCCATTTTACACCAACAGCACGATAGTTTATCCCACCGGTATTGATACCGATACCTACCAACATATTCGTACCGCCCACAGAAGATTCCACCATTGCCTTCGGACCACCGAAGCCACTAAACGCCGGAGTGCTTTCCGCCAAACAGAACTGCGTGCCGAAAGGATGCAAGCCTATCAGTTTCGTATTCGGTTTCATCTTCAATGTTTCCGTAATGCGATACCATCCTTGAGGAACATAAATATTATCATACTTATCAATCGCCTCTTGAATGGCTTTAGTATCATCAGTTTCACCATCACCCTTCGCACCCAGTTCACGAAGATTTACCCAGGTGGCCATTGCGGGCAATGCAGGGATATCCGTCAACAGAGCGACAGGCATCTTTTGTATAGGCTCCACATCGAGCAGAGTTTCATATTCGGGCAAGTCCAGCAAATTATCCATTTGCAGACCGTGATCGTAAGACTTCACCTTATATATTTTATGGGTGACTTTTGTATCTGTGTTACTGCGTGTGTATTTCGCCAAGGTCGGTACGTTCTTGCAATACACATTGCGGAAGGTTATCTGATTATTACTATTATTCTCGTTAGTGATAACGATGGCAGGGCCACTTACATTCTCAAAATAACTATTTTCCAAGAAAAGCTTATCACAATAATTAGGATCAATATCGAAAACTGTCGGCACATTCTTAGCATATAGATTCACCATAGCCAAGCCCGATTCCTGGCATCGAAGCGCGGCAATGCGTTGACCTTCAAAATAAGAATCGACCATCATTACCTGCCAGCCCGGAGATGCTTTAGTCGTATAAATACCATAATCACCTCCATAGAAAGCCACATTCTCCATCTCGTTACCTACATCGAACAAACCGGCTTTGCCTTTACCTATATTCACAGCCACGTAACTGATAAAACTGTGTTGCGCATAATGAGTGCGCAGTGCTACCGCATGCGGATTGCCATCCTCAATACGAAGATTGATATTGGACATGGCACTATAGAAAGTACCTGCATTGGCATCGCGGGGTGCTTGTCCCTCCTCCACCAATCCACCGGTAAACCAAAACATATATTTTGCTTTTCCCTTATCCGTAGGTACCGCTTCCTGATAACCCGGAGAGTTCTTGGCAAGAATGAACTCCGGACGATTCTTTCCGTAGCCAATCAAACGGATAGCCCCGGGGATATAAATAGTTTTACTGATCTTATATTTTCCTTCGGGAATGAAGAGAATACCAAAATTCTTCTCTTTCTTCAATTGATTAATGGCTGTTTGAAGGGCGTCTGACACGTCCATTTTTCCATCTGCCTTTATCTGATAACGTTCGGGGGTAAAATAAAAGGCTTCGGAATCATTGGGTTTCTGAGGATAGATAGAATTCAACTGAACAGCATAAAGCTGCATACTGAGTATTCCCAGCAACAACAAAAAAGTAATACTTAGTTTTCTCATGATTTATTATTATTAAGATAAAAAAGGCGTTCTGCCACCCAAGTTGCAGAACGCCTTACTGCATTATTATTCTACTCTATTAGAATTCAATTGCAACTAATGGACTATAATTATGACGAATCGTACCGACATTATTTACATCCGCTTTAGCGCCGATACGGAAGTAATAGTTCTTCCCTGTGTACTTGAAAAGATCTTTATTCCCTTCTGACGCACAATCTATTTCCAACCGATAAGCCGTATTATCTACACTGACTGACGGATTAAAATCCTGAATATCACCACCACCAGTGACACCAAACTTAACGCTATTGGCTACCCACATATCGCTAAATGCAAACAGTCTAACAGAGGCTACCTTTACTTCGGCTTTACCACCTTCCAAGCTGAAAGTAGCAATAATCTTACTGCCCTCCTTCTTTATGGACGGGTTAATTATACGAAGATAAGGAGTTACTTTGAAATCTTTTGTATTATCACCGCTTTTAACTACTACCCCCTCCTCTTTAAAAGGATAGCAGTTACCGTTCTCAATACGCATATCGTAAGTTCCGGCAAACACCATATTGTTACGATATTCTCCGGTATTCATTATTTTCCAGCCTTGATTTTCCGGATTGGTGAATCCTAATTCCACTACCGTCAGACTGCATTCCTGAATATCTGTTCCTACCAGTTCACCCGTTTTTTCATCAAGGAAAGAACCATGAATAGAAGCATTTGGAGCGTCATAGTTATCTATTTCACAAGAGGTCAATGCCAAAAGGCAGCATGATACCAATAATCCTATTTTTTTCATAATCTTCTAAGAATTTAGTAATATTAATAACCCGGATTCTGAACCAAGCCGTTTGTACCAGTACCCGGAATACTTTTGTAATAGCTCTGCGGGGAGAATGTTCTGCCGTTTCCTTTTTCATCGCCATGGAAGTTAGCCCGAACGAAAATGTACTTCGGAGTAGCCTCACGCAAGTCAATCAAAGGTACCAATGCCGAGCGCATGCCGGAATTGAAGAATACATGATTTTCACGACGACGCACCATGTCCCAGTAGCGTTGTCCTTCGAATGCCAATTCTACACGACGTTCTTTCAATACGTTGTCCAATGTCAAAGGAATATTGTCTTTATGAGCTGCACGATGACGAATAGCGTTCAAGTATTGCGCAGCTTTCGCAGCATCACCCTTACCACTCTCTACAACTGCTTCGGCATAGTTCAAATAGATCTCCGCTAAACGGATGTCAATAAATGTTGTTGTAACAGATCCCCAGTTACTGGTCAGAGAACTGAACTTAGCCTCTTCCATATACTTACGGATTGAAAAGCCGGTTGTAGTGTAATTACCATTCTGGCTATCACCGAGATTACCAAAACCGGAGTAGGAAGCAGAACCTTCGGCACCAAACCCAAAATAAGTCTTACCATCCTTACCGGTAGCAGACTGGTTTTGATAAATAAAAGGGTTACCATCCTTGTCAATCAAACCACCTTGCATTAAAATCTTTATGCCGGCATAGTCAGAACCCGGCAAAATGATACTTGCCTGCAAGCGAGCATCCTTGCCTACGAATGGAGCTGTGAGGCTCTCATATTTGATATAAGGAGCAGCAACAACAGCGGCACCATTCAACTGTATCTGTACTATATTCCGCTCTACGCCATCTGTACGGGTCTTGATGGGAGCGCTCTTTCCTGAACCATCGTCGGTATAGTCTTCATAAAGATCTATCAAGTTGAGCATAGGACTGAAACGACCGTAGTAGAGTGCACCAGGATTAGCTTGTGCAGGAGCGAAGAACAAACTGTAGCTGTGTCCTTGATTGGAGTTGGTCGTGCCATCCACATAGCCACGGGAAAGAATGACTTCTGCATCAGGTGCTTCCACAAAGAGTTTCTGATAGTTTTCAACTGCTTCTGCTACAGTGGTAGGAGCAGCCGCATAAAGAACCTTGCCAGAGTTGTTAATAATATTCTCTGAAGCAGAGATACATTCACCATAGAAATAATCGGCTTCGGAAGCATCGATACCTACTAATTTTTGGGTAACAGCCTCACCCGCCAACGGTGCTTTGCTCCAGTTCTTGGCTAAAGATGCGGCAAACAAGGCGGCACGTGACTTCATCCCCAATGCACCCCATTTAGTGAAACGATAGCCATCTGTTGCTGTTGGCAGATCTTCGGCTGCTTCACCAAACTCCTTGATTACAAACTTCCAAGTATCAGATTCCGTACTACGAGGTACTTTCAGAGATTCTGAATTACCAGGAACATAGTCACCATCCTGCACGCGGTCTATAATGGGCACACCGCCGTAACGTTTAACCATACCATAGTATATGTAAGCACGCACAAATCGGGCTTCGGCAGTCATACGCTTAGCGTCATCGTCATTCAAAATGCCCTTTTCACGAGAAGAAGCTATAGTCTGAATAAAGATGTTCACCTGACGAATTTTATCGTAAGGCCAGTAGTCAAAACTCTCCGTAATACCTGAACCACCTTCACTGCGAGATGCTTCGTCAGTAAGGAAAGAGATGCTGGCAGCTCCACTCACCCCATTAAACTTGCGGCGATCGAATCCACCATCTTGAGGACGAAATACAAAATCTTCCATCGGAACGGATGAGTAAACATTGGCCAGCAATGACTTCACACCACCGTCTGTTTCTGTCAACCGGTCACCCGGCACCTTATCAAGCGGTTCCAAGTCCAAAAAACTATCGCAACCAGAAAGACCGACCAACGCACAAAGCGCAACAGTAGTCATTATGTTTTTCTTCATATCATTTTTAAGCATTAAAAGTTAATATTCAAACCTATATTGTAAGATTTCATCAACGGATAAGCCAAACTGGCACCCCAGTCACGTTCCTCGCGTTCGGGGTCAGCATTCTTCAACAGAGAATTACAGAATGTCAGCAGGTTAAAACCATTCACAAAGATGCGACAGTCACTAATACCAGCTTTCTTAGTTAAATTCTTTGGTAATGTATACCCAAGTTCCAAACTCTTCAGACGCAGGTACGTGGCATTCGGGTTCCAAAAACTGATAGCACCGTCACCCCAGCTATTACCATTATCTTTTGTACCGCCAAAGTCACGGCGCAAAGCAGGATACTTACCGGATACCCATTGAGTGGCGGGATTATAGGGATCGTCTGTAACATTGGCTGTATGCCAACGATCCATATATTTCTTCATTAGTGTCGGATTTGTCTTAGAACCGTAACCGAACACGTCGTCATTGGCATAACCAATCACATAACCGGCAGCCCCCTGAAGTAACATGTTAAGATCGAAGTTCTTGTAAGTCAAACCAATATTTAAACCAAACTGATAAGGAGGATTAGCACCTGCACGGCGAGATTCAGGCTTCATATCGTACATATCAATAACACCGTCACCGTTTTGATCGACAATACGGAATGCACCCGGCAACATCATAGAGTTACCATTACCGCCACCATAAAGGGGAGCAGTCTCCAGTTCCTTCAAAGAAGTAAACTGCCCATCATATTTCTGAATCCACATACCTCCGCCATTATGATCCCAAAATCCACCCATGGTACGATTTTCAGAACCATAAAGCCAACGGTTCATAGAACTGGTGTAATCACCATGCTCAACTTTCAGATTCTTTTCGCGTACGAAAGTATAGTTGGCACTTACCGTATAACCCCAATCTTTACCTATTTTACCACGTGTACCAAGTTCCAATTCAAAGCCCATATTTTCATTGGAGTTAATGTTCTCTTTTGGGAATTTGGCTCCAAAAGTATTGGGAATATTCTGCAAACGCTCAGCTAAAAGTCCTTCATTTTTACGACGGAAAAATTCTACCGTACCAAACAATTTACCGTTCCACAACTCTACATCTAAACCAATATTAGCAGTCTTGGACACTACCCAAGAAAGATTGTCAAGTACTACGCCCGGGGCCTGCATACCAATGATGTTAGTATTATTAAGTACATAGCCGAACGGCAAATTATCTGTATAAAGATCATCATGCTTAGCTTGCGTATAACCAGCCACATACTGGAAAGGATCGCCGGCATCATATCCACTCTTACCGTAAGAACCACGTAACTTCAAGTTAGTGATAAAAGGTAAACTCTCTTTCATAAACTTTTCTTCTGAAATACGCCATCCGGCACTAAATGAGGGAAAGAATGACCAACGGTGCCCAGGAGCATAACGATAAGAGCCATCGTAACGAGCTACGACTTCGAGCAAATACTTACCCGCATAATCATAGTTAGCACGCATCAGATAGGCTGCCAAACGAGTCTCATTACGATATCCACTATTAGTGGCAGAACTTGCGTCAGCCTGATCCAAAATATCATTACTATAATAGCCCGCATATTTACGACGACCATTGAGTTCATCATAACGGCTGCCCGACAATTCAGCTACAGCAGTTACATTCAGGTTATGCTGACCGAAAGAGTTTGCATAATTGGCTTGTACTCTGCCGTAGAGTTTCTGGAAAATGCCCATAGTATTGCTGTAGTGGTCCTCACCAAAAGTCTTTGTTGGAGTATTTGTGAAATAGTCATACAGTTGATAGGACTTCTGCAATTCTGAGTTATTACGATTATTTCCGTTGAAAGAGCCAAGTACTCCCAAACTCAATCCCTTCACGAAAGGAACCTGCCATGTCAAATCCACATCAGCATTGTAAGTCAGTCCTCTGAAACGACGATAACCATCTGCATCAATGTCTGTCAAAGCGGCTGCATTCTTGCTTTCGGGCTGAATATCAGAATAGTGGTCAGTAGAGCCGATAGCATACGGACCTACACCACGGTCATTCACCAACAAGGTTTTGAAGGTCCACTGAAAATCTTCACGAGGGCGTTGTGTACGGTCCCAACGACCGGATACTTTTACATTCATCGTCAGTCCCTTAGCTAGTTCGGCAGTCAAATTGGTACGAAGGTTATAACGTTCGTAATATTGAACATTATTCTTTAACAAACCGTTATCACGATTGTAACCGAAGCTTACGAAATATTTCACCTTATCTGAACCACCACGAATAGAAATCATATGTGACGTTTGGAAAGCTTCTTTATTCATATACATATCCATCCAGTCCCAATCCTGATAGCCTTCTACTCCATTTCTGTACTTATCTAACACATCTTGCGTATAAGGTTCAGCCTTCTTTCCATTACGTGCCATTTCGTTAGCCATCGTACGGAATGTATAGGCATCCACAGTTTCCTCAATACCAGTCGCCTGCTTCATTCCAAACATACCAGAATAAGAAATGCGCGTCTTCTCGGCAGCACCTTTCTTGGTGGTTACAATGATAACACCATTGGCAGAATTCATACCATAAATCGCCGCAGAAGCATCTTTCAAAATGGAGATACTTTCAATGTCTTCGGAACTTAGTTGTGCCAGCTCGTCTTTTTCACGTGTTACACCATCAATAACGACCAATGGATCGCCATAACCACGAATACTAATCATGTTATCAAAAGTACCAGGCTCACCCGTCTTCTGACGAATCAACAGACCCGGCATCTTACCCTGAATATTATTTACCAGATTTTCGGTCTTTGTAGTCTGAATTTCATCAGAATTGATAGCGGTAACGGCACCAGTCAGAGACTGCTTCTTTTGAACACCATAACCCACAACGACCACTTCATCCAGCACCTCTGCATCTTCCATCAACGTAACTTTAATGGAAGTTTTTCCATTTACACCGATTTCCTGAGTTTTACAGCCCACATAGCTTACGATAAGAGTGGCATTCGGTGCTACATTGCTCAAAATGAAATTACCATCAATATCGGTAATTACACCATTGCCTGTTCCTTTTACTTGAATACTAGCACCAATAACCGGTTCACCGGACACATCAACTATAGATCCTTTGACGGTTATAGTCTGCAATGTGGTCTGAACTTCGTCTGAGCCCGTCGCTTTATCATACAGGATTATATTTCTATCTAATACCTTATAAGCTATATTCGTTCCTTTAAATACATCCTCCAAAACTTTGAATATAGTCTTGTTGTTTGCTTTAACAGATACGCGTCGCTTTACATCTACCTGTTTATTATTATAAAAAAATACGAACTCAGAGCTCTGTTCCAGTTCTGTCAACACTTCATCGACCGTTCTGTTATTAAGAGCAATGTTCAACATCGTTTTTTGGGCATAACCATCATTTGCAAACGTCATGCCAACTAAACAAAATAACATAAAGAATGTACATCTCATGGCAAGAGGGATTTTTTTCATGCATCGCACAAGGGCACTTTTTACCCTAAATGATTGGATACAACAGTGTTTTTTCATAATTTTGTACTGATTTCTAGTGAAAAAATAAAGTTACTTTATCTGTCGCCAAACAGATATTCAAAAAAGTTACTGTTTCATGCAAGAGAATGCGCCAACATTTTCTTGCATGTTTTTTTACGTAGTATTCTGTTTCATCTTATTAGTTTTAAAGGTTAATAAACTTCTATTACTTGTCTCTCTATATTTATATCTTCATTTTCTATGAATTTAAACCTTATATTCGATGATATACGAAAAAACTCCAATATACGCTCCAGCCTCTGTTTGGTGAATGTCGCCGTAAAAGAATTCTGCTTCAACGCTGGATTATTTAAAATAAATTTCACATTATAGCGTTTACTTAGACTTGCCAGTACCTCTTCAAACGGAGTATTCTTAAAGACTAACTTCCCGTCTTTCCTGCCAGTTTCTACATCTATGTTAGCTCTCTGCACTGATACTCGCTGCTGGACAATGTCATAAATTATTTTCTGTCCAGGCTGCATCATCAGACTTTTTCTATTCCCATTATCCAAATAAGAAAAGCTAATCTTGCCGGACACCAAAGTAGTCTGCACCGCTTCATTCTCATCGTAAGCCTCCACATTGAATTCGGTGCCATGAACCAGTATTTCCGAACCATTCAGTGCACTGACTACAAATACCTTTTCATCTTTAGTAACAGAAAAAAATGCTTCGCCAAACAGCTTCACCTCTCTTTTTTCATTAGAAAATTGAGAAGGGTATTGCAATGAAGACGATGAATTCAAAATAACCTTTGTCCCATCTGGCAATTCAAATGAAGTAGTCATTCCCGGATTTGTCTTCACTTCAATCATCTGCACGGCTTCTTCACCTTTATTAAAATAAAGAACGCCCCATGCCATCATCAAAGGGATAAATAAAATGGCGGCCGCCCATTGCATCCCTTTCAACAACACTTTATACCAACTATTTGACTTCTCTAATTTCATTTTCTGGTGAGTGTTTGCCAAAGCCTTTTTCACATCCAACTTTGGCAACACTCGTCCCATATCAGCAGCCAGACTAATAATCTGAATCTGCCGAGCTATCCCTCGATTTTCATCGGAAATCGCCAACCATTCTTCTACCTGAAGGGTTTCCTCTTCTGTTGTCACACCTTCGTAATATAGAAGAAGTAAATCTTCCATTCCTTCACTTTTTACCATAAACTATATTGCCAACTTTATTCTAAAGACAAACGACAAAAAGAATGTCCTAAACAAAAAGCTAAAAATATTATAATACACAAAGATTCTTTTGAGAAAAAGAATTATTTTTGCCTAACAAAAATGAAGCCCCCGCCATGAAAAACGATACATTAGAAGACACATCCTTATTATTTGCGATGCAAAAAGGAGACAGAAATGCTTTTGATAGATTGTTTCAAAAATATTATCCTATTCTTTGTACTTATTGCTATCGCTTTGTCCGCTTGGAAGATGCGGAAGAAATTGTTCAAGATGTCATGCTATGGCTTTGGGAAAATCATGAAAGGCCTGTAATAGAATACTCACTCAAACAATATCTTTTCAAAGCAGTTTACAACCGTTCTATAACCCGTGTTGTACAAAACGAAGTAAAGCAACGAGCTGATACCGCCTATCATGAACGGATGGTCGCTACACTCGAAGATGTAGATATATATCAAATAAATGAAATGAGTAGACATATCCAACAAGCCATAGAGGAACTTCCACAATCTTACCGAGAGGCTTTCATCATGCACCGCTTCCGCAATCTTAGCTATAAAGAGATAGCAGAAATACTCAATATTTCTCCTAAAACCGTAGACTACCGCATACAGCAATCGCTGAAAATATTAAGAACCAAATTAAAAGATTATTTGCCGTTGCTATTGCTATTACTAGACAATGTTTCCACAACATCACATTTCAATTAATTCACGCCAGGGAATTATTCCCAACCTCCTCGGCAATATATTTATTGGCTAAAACATTTAGGAAAAACAGATTCCCGTTTGTCCTTATAAAAGATATGCACTATATTTAGTGCATAAAACATTTCAATAACCAAAAACACGTCAAATGAAAAAGCTGTTTTACCTATTGCTGGTGCTGGGGTATAACCTCAGCGCACAGGCGCAATTCTCAGTGACCGCCCATCAAGAAGGATGGGACAAGATTCCCCCACAAGCACAGAAGAAAGGTTTCTCCTTTCAACAATCCGTCCTGGCAAATATGGACGGAGATAATGCTTTAGAAGAAATCATGCTCTTTGGACGGGATAACGGACATTATCCTACTTTCGATCTTTTTAAAGCGTATTATGTGATCGTCGACAACTACACAAAGGAAGTTCAATACATCTCCGACGAAATTTATGTTACCGATAAATATAATCTGCTGGTTGAAGACCGGAATAACGACGGAATATCGGAACTCTACATCTCTTATTTCAAAGATGGAAAATTCAGCGTAGATGAACAAGGTTACAACCTGCAAGCCGTGCGTTGTTACGACCGTATAGAATGGAATCCGACTAACAAAAACTTTAAATCACCCAAGCAATGAAAACGAGACTTGTCTTTATAATAATACTCCTTATATATATAGGTATCCCCTCTTCTACCGTACAAGCACAGCAAAAGAAAGTAATCAAGACTATGATGATAGCCGGTGCAGACGGTAGCCACTACTGGCAAGGTGCTTGCGATGCCATGAAGCAGATACTTGAAAACAGCGGTATGTTTCAGGTTGACTTTGCCTTTACGCCCAACTTTGGCGGAGATATGAATACTTTCAAACCTAATTTCAGTAAATATGACCTGGTTGTCATTAACTACGGTGGCCCTACCTGGATAGAGCCGGTACGCAAAGACTTTGAGAAATATGTAGCCGATGGAGGCGCTGTGGTAGTGATACATTCTTCGGTTGTTCCAATGGCAGACTGGAAGGGTTATAATGAAATCGTTGGTATGGCTGCCTGGGATGGACGCAACGAGAAAGACGGTCCCTATCTTTATTGGAAAGACGGACAATACGTATACGATTATTCTCCCGGATATGCCGGATATCACGGATTGCAGCACGAAACAATCATCGAGCACCGTGCTCCCGAGCATCCTATCCTGAGAGGTTTGCGTCCTAGCTGGAAGCACTTTAAGGACGAGATATACACCCGCCTACGTGGTCCGGTGAAGAATATGGAGATACTGGCTACCGCTTACGAACGTGGTCGCCACGAGCCCCTGATGTGGACTGTGAAATATGGAAAAGGTCGTGTATTCGTCGATCTGCTTGGACATTGCGGCAACGATCCCAATATGATTTACTCCATGCTGTGCACCGGTTTTCAAGTAACACTGTTGCGCGGTTGCGAATGGGCAGCCACAGGAGCAGTTACTCAGGAAGTACCCGCAGACTTTCCGTTAGAAGATACTTATACATTACGACCGGAGTTCAAGGCTCCTTTCCATGCCTATCCTAACAAAAAGCCTTAAGTATTATGAAATATATCATTCCTATTTTACTGCTTATGTGCTGTATTCAAACCCATGCACAAGCTCCTTGGACACCCGATAAAGAACTGGCGAAGCAACTCAGAGAGAGTAACTATGTACATCGCATCCTAAAAGCCAATCCCGAGCATGCAGGGCTAACCCGATGGTACAAAAAAGAAGTACTAAAAAGCCGTGAACTGCCACTTGCCGAAGACTTCACTTCCTTACGCCATACAGGACCGGGAACGATCCACATCGACCGTAACAACACTGTTTCAGGAAAAGGCAGCATACGCCTCGACACTCCGGCTTCGCTAGGAAAGAAGAATCCGACAAACCGCAACTATGCCACCCCCGAGATCATTCGCCCTCTCAACCGGGAAGACCTGCGGGAATACAATCGCTTTTCCGTTTGGGTATATGTAGATGCTCCGGGCGTCTATCTGACATTCGGCGGGTTCACCCTCTACAATGAAGGAGAGAAGGTCATGCCTACTCCGGGGCGGTTTGAAGGACAACACTTTGAAACCATTTATCCTAATAAATGGCAGCACATTGTTTGGGAGATACCCGACTTATATCGTGATTGTGTCACAGGATTCTCGGTAAACATCATGCTGGCAGGTGCTCCTGCGGGAGCAAGCGAGAAGATGAGTCTGTATGTAGATGAGATGCGCATCGAAAAGGTAGAAGCCGAAAACAGCCGTGGGTTCGATTTGCGCAAAGATGCCATTGCTTATAGTCACAGCGGATACAAACCGGGAGCACGTAAACAAGCACTGGTACAGAATACGAAGCAGAGTTCGTACACTCTGCGAAACACCGCTACAAGACAAGTGGTTTACCAAGGTACGGGCAAGAAAGTGGACAAAGGCTTCCTGCTGTTGGATTTCAGCGACTTTAATACACCGGGACAGTATACAATCAGTATTGACGATATTCAATCAAAGCCTTTCCCTATTGGAGATGACGCTTATTTGTCCACAGCCTGGCACACATTGAACTTCTTCTTCTCCGAGCGTTGTGGCTTCGATCAGCCGGGCATTCATCAAGAGTGCCATCAAGATGTATTTATGTATCACCCGGACGGACGTAGTCTAAGCGTTTCGGGTGGTTGGCACGATGCTGCCGACCTGACGCAAGGAACCGGAAACACTGCTGAATCGGGCATTGCCTTGTTAGAAATGGCAAATGCCGTGCAGGGCAAAGACAGTATCTTCTACGAGCGCCTCCTGGAAGAAGCCCGTTGGGGATTGAACTGGGTTTTACGTACTCGCTTCGGTGATGGTTACCGCCTTGGCGGACTGATTATCGGTATCTGGACCAAGAACATCCGTGGAGACAAGGACGACATGCAGACGGAAGCCCGCAACACTCCTACCGATAACCTGAAATCAGCTTCTTACTGTGCCCTTGCCGCACCTCATTTCGAGAAGAAAGATCCGGTATTTGCCCGTTGGTGCCGCAATGTGGCTATAGAAGACTTCCAGTTCGCCATCGACCTGCTCGATACCCAACGAACGGAAAATAATGAAGTGGATTTATATGCCTTGGCCACGGTTACTGCCATGCGCCTATATCGTCTCACTAAGGATAACTATTATTTGGATTGGGCTGCCCGGCTGGCACATACCGTCATGGATTGCCAGCAATTAGAAAGACGTACCGATTGGAAAACTCCTTTACGGGGATTCTTCTACGAATCGAAGAAAAAGAAACGTATCCTTGCTTATTATCATCAAAGCCAGGAACATCTGATGGTAGAAGGGCTTTCCATGTTACTGAACGATGCGCCCACCCATGCCGATGCATCCTTGTGGCAAAAGTCTTGCGAAGCTTATGCAGATTATCTGCGTGATATCGCCCGTATGATTGCTCCTTATGAAGTACTTCCCAGTGCCGTTTACGAGGTGAATAATACCGATTATAGCAGTTTGTATCACGAAGGCGATCAAGTGGGATTACCTAGTTTGGAAGAATACAATGCACAAGTGCGCAACGGTATTCAGCTCTCAAAGGATTTCTACCTGCGTCGTTTCCCCGTTGCCTATCAGTTCAGAGGATTTCATGCAGTGGTGATGGGAAAGGCAAAAGCTGCTTTTATCCTTGCCCGATTACTGAAAGACTCCCGACTGAAGAATATAGCTACCCGACAACTCGAATATATCTTAGGGTATAACCCGTTTGCAATGAGTACGGTATATGGTGATGGTTATGATTATCCCCCACTCTATGGAGCTTATGCGGGAGATGTAGTAGGTGCAGTGCCTGTAGGAATAGAGACTTTTGAGAATGATGACGAACCTTATTTCCCGATGCAGAATAACTGTACTTACAAGGAAATCTGGACGCATACCACAGCCAGACTGATGTGGTGCGTGGCAGAGTTGTTCAAATAGTATCTCTGTCATTCTGAGCGTAGTCGAAGAATCTCTTCTCTACGTATTCAAGAGAGTAGATTCTTCGACTACGCTCAGAATGACAGAGACTATCAATGTATAAACTAATTAGGATGATATAGTTATTTATTCATTCCACAAATCAGGAATAGCCTCATGTCCGCGGGCATTCTCCGGTTTGCGATCTATCGGTTGCTTGGTTCCCGAATGGACATCATACAAGAGCTTGGCTGTTTCCATCATTGCTTCCACTTGTTCTTTATACGGGCGATCGGTTACATCAACCAGACCGCAGTTATAATTTTCACCGTCACGACGCCCGGTCAGGTCTTGGTCGCACCACTGGAAGTAGCCGGTACCAATCAATCCGGGATGTGCATAGGCATTTTCGGTATAGTAACGATAGGCTACGCCACGCTGCTCTTGCGAGTCTACTTGCCAAAGAGATTGAGCCATGCCACGGTCTACAGTACCGAAATGGTATTCACCGATAATCATCGGAAGATTGGCTATCTTTAAGGCACGATCCATCATGGCGGGGTTGGGCACAAGGTCATAGCAGTTGAAGCTCAATACATCGAACGATTCGCCGCATGCTTGGAGGATTTCTTCATCCAGCGTAAGAATATTGCCGAAACGGATGCCGAGATTCAAATGGTTGGGGTCGTGTTTCTTTAATATCTGATTGGTAGTAATCAGGAAAGTACGGAAAGTAGAGAGTACAAATTCTTTGCGGTTCTCCGAAGTATCTCCTTTCTCATTCAGATATTTCTGCAAGGCGGTTTTGATGGGGCGGTCTTTGCCATCGAGGATTAAGCCACACAGGCGGGCTTCTTCTTCCAACCAGGCGGGTTCGTTACCTATGAAGTAGCCGATTAACCAAGGATTATTCTTGTAAGGGGCTACAAATTGGGACAGAGATTTATCCACTTTCGTTTTGAAAGCAGGATCATACACGTCACAAAGGCCCATCAAATCGTGCTCAATACCTATATCACGTAAAGGAATCAAGAATGCCTTGCGGTTCATGTTCATCACTTCCGAGCTCGACCAGTTGGCTATCGTATTCAAGCCCCACTTGTCCATTCGCTTAAAGATCAGTTCTTTTGATTTCTCGGGGAAGTCATCTCCATAGCGACGGTACTGGTTCCAAAAACCGAAAGAAGCCGAACGGTTGCCACGGTAGTTACGACCCGCGAATTTCTCCATCAGTTCGGCGGGAGGTAGTTCTTTGTACATACCGTTGCGTTGTTCTATATCACGCACGTTACCGCCACCACCAGGACTGACGCAATCTACCCCCACAGAAAGGAACAGATAACCTTCGGGATCGACAAACCACCAACGGTCGCCAATCTTCTCAGTGCGGAAGAATCCGGTTGCTTTCACTTGTTGCTGCTTGTAGCCGCCAAATTTGGAGTAGTTGTAGGCATCGGTAGTCACTACTTCGTTGTCTTCGGCTTCCCACTCCTTCTTGAGTTGCTCCAAAGAAGAAACCTTTCCGGCATATTCCACTAAGTTGGATTGCCCGAATTCGTCTACGGCAGGAACATCACCCATATATACATCGCCGGGGTCTTCGGTAGCCAGAGTGATGGAGCGGATTTCAATCGTAGGATTATGAATCGGTTTACGCATGCGGATGCCGATGGAGTCGACACCTTGAAGCGGACCGCGCTTGCCGCCGAGATTAACCCAACCCATATAGCGGGCATGATTAAAAGTAGCCGCCAAGTCTACGGCAGCATCGGGCAACTCGGTGAAGTATTTCAGAGGAATGGTGAGTTTGTTCCACGCATTGGGAACGTAGGACATGATACGAAGCTCGTTGTAGCCGCTATCGGTAGTAAATCCGAGTTGGAAACGTTGGGCGGTGGAGCTTTTATACTCAATGACTACGAATTTATACTCATCCCAGTTGGCAGGCAGTTGGGGGTTGATGTCTTTCAAGGCAAACTTCTTGCCCGATACTTCTTTGGTACTGTCAAGTTCTACCTTGAATGTCTGTTCGGTCGGTTTGCACTGGACGAACAAAGACGCTGTCAATGCCGCCAAGAGGATAGTTCTCATTTTGCTTTTCATGTTTGTTAATTTATTAGGGGTGAATAGTATATCTGTATAACGAAGAACGGGCGGCAATAAACAGGGTATTACCCTCCCTACCTGCCACGGTGATTGAAGTAGGTCGCTCCGGTACACGAATCAAATGAATGGGGTGGCCTTGCGCGTCGAAGACGTAGATATGCCCTTCGGCTACATACACGTTGCCTTTCTTATCAACCGCCGAACCAAATTCGCCTTGACGGACGAAGTGAGTCAGATTCTCTAACGAGCCATCGGGCTTGACATCCATACGTGCCAGCAGATGGTTGTACTCGTCCGAAGCATAGAAAGGCTTGCCGGGAATGGCTTCCAATACAGAAGAAGAACGGGCAAAGTCATATTGTTCGGGAATGATGGTTACACCGTCCGGGGCAACAAAGCAATAAGCAGGTTTGCTGACAGAGATTTGATCGAAGTCGTGCAGGTCTCTCCAACGGTGAGCCGGGTACAGACTTTTGGCAACAGACGGAACACTGCCCATGGGCACCCGCTTCAACAGTTGAATGGTCTCTTCGGGATTATTCGGACAAATGGAATATACGTAGGTAGCAAAACCGTTGTTTCCCCAATAACTGTAAGTAGTTCCGGCAGCATCGGGCAATTCGGTGATGGTTTCCGGTTGACCGTTGACGATGTTTCCCGGCTGGGGATAGTACTTGAAGAAGACGAGCAGATTATCTTGTGTATCGCAAGCAAGCGATAGCGGTTGCCAGGGGAAATCGGCGACGAGAGATAATCGTTCGGTTTCAACGTCCCATTTATAGATGCGGCGCATGCGTTGCTCGCTGAAGTAAACGTTGCCCTTGCTATCCCGGGTCATCCCTTCGGCGTACTCAAATCCGGTAGCCAACGTTTCCAGTTTACCCGGTTCGGCGTGCAAGGGAGTGAGCCGGGATTCCTTTCCTGTTAGGGTCAGCCGGGTAAATTCCCAGGGGCGAACATCCTGACGGGTATTCATATCATAGCAAACCAAATCCGTAGTGAAGCGCATTTGCGTGAAGTTATGAACATTGTAAAATTCAATATCCCGGCAGTTCCAGGTACGGATAGCATAAGGGAACGGGGTGTCCACCCGGATTACACGGAACAGATAGAGATTGGCAAACAACAGATTGCTGCAATCCTGTAGTTCTATTTGTTGGCAATCGGGGCTTTCACGGGTTTCTTCTTCCAGTTGAAGCGCATAGATACGCCAGTTGGAAACATTCTTGAAACGGACTTCATTGCGTACATGATGCTCTACGGACATGGCGTAGATGCGTCCGGGAGTAGCGGTGTTATTCACATAAATGCCGTTGGTGGCATAGCTACTTGCCGTCCAGATGTCTTTGAAGACGCCCCCGCCCCCATTGGTTATCCACAAGCTCCAATGCTGATTGTCCCAGGCTTTGTCCTTTCCTTCGAAGCAAACCGGTACTTCGGGAGTACTGATTTGACTTCCCGAACTTCGTCTTTGCGACCGGTTCAACGGACCTTTATCCATGGTGCCATGCACGCCGAGGAACTTCACATCGTTCATGTAGGAGTCCGCCCCCGCCATCCATTTGCAACCCACCGCCCGATAATTGTAAGCACCCGTGTTCAGACCGATACCGGAAATGAAGTTACTACCTCCCTGGGGAGTTTCCAACAGTGGTACCGGACTACCGAAGCCACTGAAAGCAGGTGTACTCTCCTTCAACTTCAACTGCGTGGAAACGGGATTCAGCCCGATGAGCGCCGTATTCTTCTTCAACTTCAAACATTGGGAGACGATGTACCAACCTTGGGGCACATAGATTACTTCGTACTGGTCAATCGCTTTCCGGAAAACTTCCGTATCATCGCTCTCTCCATCTCCTTTCGCCCCCAAGTCGCGGATATTCACCCAACGAGACATGGCCGGGGTGGCAGGAATATCATCCGCGGGAAGCGGTGGCATCTTGCTCAGTTTCTCCATCGCCACTTCCGTTTTATATTCCTGAGTGGCGGACATATCTTTGATATGAAGTCCGTAAGAGAAGTCATTCACCCGATACAGGCTGCCCTCTCCTGTTATTTCCTTGCCCGACTCACGGAAACGGACAAACACCGGCACTTGGTTGCAGACTACCCGCTGCATACTTAGTTGATTAGGGCTCAGTCCTTCGTTGCTGACGATGATTCCGGCAGTCTTCACCCCTTCCCACGTACAATCTTCCATATAAATCTTGTCCGAACGATTCGGTTCCAACTCTATAACTACAGGTACGTTGCGGGCATGCAGGCGTACAATCGTCAATCCGCCTTCTTGGGTGCGGATCGCAGCTTTACGCTGCCCTTCAAAATAGGTATTCATCAGCATCATCTGCCAACTGGGTGATGTCTTAGTGGTGTAGATACCGTAATCTCCACCGAAGAAACGGACATCCTCCATTTCATTACCCACATCAAACAGTCCGGCTTTGCCTTCACCTATTTGTATATCGACATGAGACACAAAGCTATGCTGAGCAAAGTGTGTACGCAATGCCACTGCGTGAGGATTGCCGGATTCAATCTTCAAATCGACATTGGAGATGGCACTGTAGAAAGTCCCCGCTCCCGCATCCCTCGGTTCGGTACCGGGACGCACCATGCTTCCCGTAAACCAAAACATATAATTAGCCTTCCCTTTGTCTTCGGCCACTTCTTGTTGATACCCCGGAGAATTCTTTGCCAGGAACACCACCGGACGATTCTTTCCGTAACCTATCAGCCGTACGGCATTAGGTACGTAAATTGTCTTGGATATCCGGTACTTACCCTCAGGCAGGAAAACGATGCCGAAGTTATACTTCTCCTTCACTTCATTCAGCGCACGTTGCAGTTCGTCGCTGACGTCCATACTTCCGTCGGCCTTAATCCCGTAACTTTCGGATGTAAAATATACTGCCTCGGGATCAGTCGGGCGTTGGGTATAGACGGATACACTCTTTGCAGCGGCAGCCCAACTCAGGACTACCACAAACTGTAGACAAGCACATAGTAAAACTCTCTTCATAGGCTTCATAATAACATTTCATTCTTAATTCAGAACCCATATCATAGTACTATACATCAAAAAGATAAGGTTCCCATCATTTCCCCTGTATTCGGGAATAAAGTTCCAACAGCTTGGGAATGTATTTCCAAGCTGTTGGGAATCGAGTTCCAATTGGCTGGGAAAACATTCCCAACCTGTTGGGAATAACCCTCACTTTTGATATACTCTGCTCCAGACATTACCCGGGTTATATTGCAAAGCCTTACTGAATTCAGTTGCAGCTTTATCCTTGTCCCCCAACCCCATGTAGGCCAGGCCGGCATAATAGTGGTTATTGGACAACTGCTTGTCTTTCACCTTATCGCCTCCTTCAAACTGGGTGAAGAATGCTTGACCGGACTGGTTCAAGTTGTCGAGAAGGCCTTGCAGCAGTTGGTTACCTTCCGCTTCTTTGCCCAATGCTTTCAGGGCCATTGCCTTATAGTAGGTACATTCGTTGTCGGCACGGCGTTCAACCAGCACTTCGGTTGCCTTCAGGAAGTTTTCATTAGCCAATGCAGCATCGCCTTGCTTCTGATAGATAGTACCTGCAATATAGTGCAAGCGTGCATATACGGTACGTCCATAGAGTCCCACCGGATAGTCGAATGCTTTATTCAGATACTCCAATGCTTTGGCATATTGCCCTTTGTCGGCAAGGTTCATGGCAAGAATAGCGTAACTGTTCAAGTAATTGTCCTGCATGTCGCGTGCGCCCTCGGATTCGATAATGAAGTTTGTTTCCATCAAGCGGATGGCCTCTTCGTACTTGCCATATTCCACCGCACGGGTTGCCAAGCGAAGAATTACTTCGGGACGTGTCTTTGCTACCGCCAAGTTCTTCTTCAAGAAGTCGTACTTCTCTTTGGGCGACAACTTGTTCAAGTCATTCAGTTCATCCATTTCCATCAACAGGCGGGCATCCTTATTATTGCAGGCAAATGCTTTTTGTATATAAGTCAGCGCTTTGGCATAATCCTGGTCAATCTCTTTGGCAGCCCAAGCAAGGTTGCGGTAAGTGATGTAGAAACCCTTATCCAAAGATAATGATTTCTCCCAAAGGGCAACAGCCTCAGCAGGTTGGTACTCAAATAAGAGATTACCCAAATAATAAGGTGCACGGGCATCCGTGGGATTCAGCGCCATGGCATGTTTCAGTATTTCCACTTCTTCCCAACGGAACGGATAGCAATAATCGCTTGAAAGGGTGGATGCCTTCTGATAATAAGCTAAAGCCTTTTCGGGTTGGGCGGTCTGTTCATTGTAGAATCCCAATGTATAATAGAGCATAGGGAAACGGTTTCCTTTCTGTTCCAAGCGGTATAGGACTGCTTTTGCGTCTTCGTAGGCTCCGAATTGGGCATATTCGGAAGCAAGTTCCAGGTAAAGTTGAATATCATCGAGCATAAGGGCGTCCAATTCCTTCAGAAGGGCGCCGGCTTGCTGATGACCCTTTTTCAGGGAGATGCTGTAAAGTTCGTTTAAGGCCATCAAGTCGATCTTACAGGTATCGAGAGACTGCTGCAACAGTTTTTCGGCTTCATCGGCACGATTCAGACGACGGAGCACATACGCTTTCAGGTTAGTGGCACGCGTGTGATCGGTATTCGTCGAAATAGATAAGTCCAAATGCTCCAAAGCCACGGAATAATTGTTGCTCATGCAATCCATTGAAGCCAACTGAAAATAGGATGCCGTATGCCATGCGTATGACCAAGAAGCACGATAGAGCATTTCATACGCTTCTTCATTCTGTCCTAATGCACGTAAGGTTACTCCCAGGTAATAAAGAGCCTCTCCGTCTTTAGGGCGCGTATAGTTGGAGGTTATCCGCTTGACTGCCGTACGCAGGTACTTCTCAGCCGATTTCCAGTCATACGCTTTGATTGCTTTGATGCCCAGTTGGGTATTAACGGAATAGTTTTCGGGATCTCTTTTTAACGCCTCCATATAATAAGGTATCGGGTCAACAGAAGCATTATAGAATTGATCCAGACGCAATCCTGCCAAATAGAGTTCTTCCACAGAATTCATATCTTTCGGTGCGGGGAAGGGTTTCATAGGCTCCGGCTTTTCATAATCAGGAGTTTGGTGTTCCGACGGACGATAAGACAAAAGAACTTTTCCTTGCTCATCATACAGCACCATATTCAAATCGTTTTCCGTAGTTCCGGCAGGTAAGTTGCAACTCAACTTACGGGGAGTAGCGGGGCTGATAGCAATCTCCTGCTCCAATACATTTTTATCGCCTACACTAACCACCACTTTTGCATGTTCATGTGGGGAAGTGGCATTTAATCGTAATTCAAATTGAGTTCCATTCAAGAAGTAATTCAATGCTCCTTCCCGATTGGCGTACTTCAACCCATCCAATTCGCGAATAGGGAACCATATCATCTTGCCGATTTTCGTTTCATACGGTTGCAGCCAACTATAGTCGGGTTGGTTATCGGTATAGAAACCTGCCATTAGTTCGATGTAACGACCGTCTTCATCGGTCAATCCTTCGTTCGTTTTCAAGCCGTTGGCATTGTTACCATCGGCCCAGTATTTCATACCCGGACTGATGTAGCGGTTACCCACCCATGCCGTTCCTGCATGTTTATTATGGTCGTAGCCTCCGAAATAATTCTCACGGGGATCCCAGGAAAAGAAGGAAGAAGGTACATGCGTATTCTTCCACCAACTGATATCCATTCCTGTAAAGTCATAATTATTGAAACGACTGTCTGCAATAGGCCATGCTGTCATCTGATTCTTGCCGTGGAAGGTGACATACTTCACCGAAGGGGGGAAGATAACCTGATAAGCAGAATCACAATGTACGGCAGGGTTAGTCCAGAACAAGAAAGAATTGGAAATAGCAGTCCGGTTCTTGGGATGGATAGTCATTTCAATTACAGAAGAATGGGGATAAACCGTATAACCTACCACTACTTCCATGCGATGGCGTCTGTCCCAACTCCGTATCCATACGGTTTTGCTGCCGTCAGCTTTTTCTTCGAGCTTGTAGGACATGGATTCTACGGTATTAGGGCCATGGTGATGAGGAAATCCCCATGCCAAGCTACCGGAAATCCAGTTACCAAGCATACCTATCAGCGAAGGTTTTACTACATGGTTATGATAGAGATAATTATAGTTGTTTGTTTTATCATCAGCATAATAAATACGTCCACCCAATTGCGGGCTTACGGCAAGGTCGATAAATTCATTCTCCAAATGAACCATCGGATAGTCTTGCGGACGTTTATTAGGAGTCAAACCGTCATCATACGGATAGGGATAGATGCGCCGCTGTACCCCTTGATGACTTTTCCCTTCATAGAAACGAGGCATCGGATTGGGCGCTTTTTGTTCATAAGAAGGAATGGAATATAACTTTTCCTCCATCTTCACTTGCGAATAGGATGTCTGGCTCAAGCAGATCCCTAATAAGAAAGCACTACTGAAAGTCCAGTTCCAAATAGAAATAATGTGTTTGTTTCTCATAATGTTTATATATTAAATAAGGAAGAAAAATCCCTGCTTAAATCAAGTGTTGTGACAGATGGAAATAGGCAGGGATAATATGCAAATCAGGAAACCAGCCGGATGTTATCTGTCAGCATTCAACTGGCTATTGAGCAGTTCATCATGTATTGGAATGGGAAAAGTATAATCTTTTTCAGTGATAGTGTGCATCGGTTGATTATCTGCTTTATCTTTCTTGGCAACAACGTCTTTCACTATTTCCAGACGAACCATATCAAACCATCTGACACGTTCACCGCAAAGCTCCCAAGCACGTTCTTGTACGCACTTATTAATAAAATCAGCAGGAGTCAATCCGGAGTAAGTGTCCAATCCGGCACGGGTACGAATGTCATTCAAACATTTATATGCCAATGCATCCGGTCCTTCGGCAGAACGAGCTTTAGCTTCCGCATAGGTCAATGCTGTTTGGGAATAGCGTAACATACGCATCGGTATTTGGGAAGCATAGTTATAATAGTTAGGAGCTTTTTCGCTCTTCATCAACTTCTTATAGTAAGGACGCGGGTTTTTCAGCTCCTTCCAATTAAGTACCGTACCGTCTTCTTTCTTGAAGGTAGTGGCAAAAGTAGCCGTCTTACGCGGACCTTCGGGAAACTCATTGTAGAAAGTCAATTCCGCAAATACAACATCCCAACCACCTATTTCACCGGGATAAGCCCAGTAACCGTACATTGCATTCAACGTATTTCCTGCAGCTAAATTACAAGGAATAGTGAATATATCCTCCTTATTGATACCGGATTTCGTTTCATCATTCTCATAAAGTATGTCGTATGAACTTTCCGAATCGAAACCGTATGTGGCACGATTATCAATCACTTCCTTGGCTTTGGCAGCAGCCATGGCATATTTATCAGTTTCCTTCAACGGCCACCCGGCTTCGGAAAGATAAACCTCTGCCAGTAAAGCTATGGCAGAACCCTTATTGGGACGTCCTATTTCATCATTACGGCGTTTGTCATTCAGACGGGAAATAGCATTACCCAAGTCATCTTCAATCTGAGTATAGATATCCTTTACGGAAGCCGGCGCCTTATCCAAGTCTGCTGCATCAAAAGCTGTATTTAGCATCAACGGCACAGCACCGTGACATCTTACTAACCAGTAATAACTGAATGCGCGAATGAAATAAGCCTCTCCGGCAATGCATTTGATAACATCGGCATTTCCCTGACACTTCTCATAATTCTCCAAAACATTGTTTGCTCCTTGGATGGCTTTATAGCAACCCCAAAATACGGTAGGAGAACTGGAATTAGTATTCTTTACGTCGTAGCGGTCATATTCCTGCGTGTTGCCTGTACCCGGCGGGCAAGTCAAGTCATCACCTCCCAAGGTCATTTCAGTAGCCCAACCATTATTGAAGCCATACGTCCAGCAATTGGCCCAGCCTCTATATGCTCCAATTAAAGCAGCTTCCAAGCCGTTTTGCGAAGCCAATACATTATCAAAAACCTTACCTCTGGTATCTTCTTCCAGAAAATCGGAGCAACCGGTATTCAGACAAGCCGCGGCTACCAATATCATTGAATAGTATGTAATGTTCTTTTTCATTGTTCTTGTACTTTTAAGTAATTAGAAAGTAATATCTAAACCAACAGTAAATGTCTTGGAGTTTGGATATGCTCCGTAGTCAATTCCTTGAATGATGTCCGAACCACCGCCACCGACATTACTTGCTTCGGGATCGATACCCTTATAACCGGTAATAGTGAAGAGGTTGGTTGCATTAACCGATACCTTGAATTCAGCAAGCTTCTTTACTTTGAAATTGTAGGCCAAACTGATATTCTTCAGACGGAGGTAACTTGCATTTTCGAGGAATAAAGTAGATTGAGGTTCCCATTTGCTGGTAGGACTCCATGCAGGAATCCAAGCGTCTTCCTGAACACCCGGTATGTAACGATCAAGTGCTTCGGCCAATGTAGCTTGGCGAGCGTCACGGGCTCCTACAAGATGCATACAACGAGTGTAGTTCAGCTTTTGAACTCCGAATACTCCCTGGAAGAATGCATTCAACGTAAAGTTCTTATAAGTAACTGTATTGTTCCAGCCTAACGTGTACTTAGGCATACCACAACCAATCATCTGATAATCGGAACCATCAATAGAGTAGTTACCATCCAGATCTTCATAACGTGCATCACCCGGTACACAACCATATTTAGCAGCTTCAGCAGCCTGATCTTTCTGCCAGGGGCCTAAGTACTTCAATCCCCAGAATGTACCCAAAGGTTCGCCTACTTTATAAATAAACTCGGCCTGACCATTCCAACCGGAAATATTGGTATTGGAATAAATTTCATTTTCACTACCCAAGCTAGTCACTTTATTTCTGACAGAAGCAAAATTTAAACCGCTTTTCCAATTCCAGTTCTTACCGGAAAGGATATCAGCATTTATACTCAATTCAATACCATTGTTCCGAATATCTCCCACATTGGCAGTCATGCTGCCACCACCTTGATAGTAAGCCACTGATTGGTTCAACAGCAAGTCGCGCGTATCTTTAACGAAGTAGTCAAACTCAACACTCAAACGGTTATCGAAGAAACCGACTTCAAAACCTAAATCTTTTTGCTCAGTTGTCTCCCATTTCAACTTTGTGTTACCCGGATTACCCATCTGAATACCGTTTGTACGGCCGCCGGTAGTAAATGCATAATAAATACCCGTATCATAAGTAGACAAAGTAGCATACGGAGAGATTGCCTGACTACCCGTCAATCCCCAACTGGCACGTATTTTCAGTTTACTGAAGATATTCAAGTCCTTAATAAAGTCCTCATTAGCTGCATTCCAAGCTATGGCTCCTGCCGGGAAGGTACTGAACTTGTTACCTTTGGCAAATTTAGAAGAACCGTCTCTACGAACGGATACAGAGAACAGATAACGATCCATTAGTGTATAGTTCACGCGCCCCAGGTAAGAAAGCAATGCCCACATAGAATAATCAGAGCCTGCACTTACCGAACCGGCTTGTGCCAGATTATCATATTTCAAATCAGCGAACTTCAACTTAGAAGCATTGCCCGAAAGAGACTCCCAATTATACTTTTGGGTTTCCAAAGCAACCACCGCATTGATATGATGGATATTAGCTAATGTTTTATCGTATGAAAGTTGTGTGGTAGTTTGAATAGTGCGTGAGTTGCTACTGCTCTTCGAAGCACTGGGTTGATGATTGGAAGCATATTCACCGCTCCAATTCTTATTATTATAAAATGCCAAGTCGGCAGCAGCTTGAAAATCGGCGGATAAGCCGGGAAGGAATTCATAACGTACACCACCCATCACATTTACGAAGGTACGTTCACGGGTATTCTCGGTATCATAAAGCATAGAAAGGGGGTTGGTCTTGATAGAACCCACCGGGTCTGAAATTATATAACCGCCATTTCCATCATACGGATTAGTGGTCGGCGCCCACGACATAGCTTGTACAATCGGATTACCGGCTCCCGTTCTAGCCTGATTATTCAATGCTGTAGAGACTGCTCCGTTGGCATTGAAACGGAAAGAGAATTTATCATTGACTTTTGTGTTTACATTAGCGCGAACGGTATATCTTGTATAACCTGTATTTTCGACAATACCTTGTTGATTCAGGTAATTGCCCGAAATGCGGTATTGTGTCTTCTCCGTACCACCCGCAACACTAATCTGATGTTGATTGGAAATAGCTGTACGGAAAACAGCATCCATATAGTCGAAACCGCCATTCTTATAGTAATCCTGAATCTGAGTGTCATTGAAAGTCAGGTTTTCTACTCCCATCGCTTTATCATGTTCATTCACCACCTTGGCAAAGTCACCCGCGCTCAACATATCGTATTCTTTCAATAAATTAGAAACTGATACGGAACCGGAGTAGTTTACTCTGACTTTTCCATCTTTTGCGCCGTTCTTGGTGGTTATCAGAATAACTCCGTTTGCACCACGCGAACCGTAGATAGCTGTAGAAGAAGCATCCTTCAAAATCTCCATAGACTTAATGTCATTCGGGTTCAGCAGATTAAAGTCCGCACCCACAAACCCATCGATAACGAACAGTGGGCTGTTATCACCTAATACGGAGTTGGCACCACGGATACGGATACGCACGTCACCACCCGGAGCACCTACGGTATTGGAAACTTGAATACCGGCAGCTCTACCCTGCAAAGCTTCGTCCACACGGGTTACGTTCTGCTCAGCAAAAGACTCACTGCTGACTTGTGACAAGGAACCGGTTAAACTGCTTTTCTTAGCAGTACCGTAACCAATCACCACTACTTCGTCCAATGCTTTAGCATCTTCCGTCAATACAATTTGCAAAGTAGTCTGGTTACCAACAGTAATGGTATTTTCAGTATAACCAATAAAGGATGCTTTCAATACATCGCCTTTCGAAGCCGGGATTGTAAAGTTTCCGTCTATATCTGAAATCGTGCCGTTAGAAGTACCCACTACTACGATATTAGCACCAATGATAGGTTCACCTGATGTATCGACTACCTTACCTTTGATGTTTCCTTTCTGTTGGAGCGCTTCCAAAGAAGCATTTATTGCGCTGTTAGAAAGAATAATACTTTTATCCAATACCTTATAAACAACGCCGGTTCCTTGGAAAATCTTATCCAAAACTTTAAATATATTCTCTGATTTCGCATGAACAGAAACACGACGTTTCACATCTACCTGCTTGTTATTATAAAAGAATGTAAATTCCGTTTCCTGTTCAATTTCATTCAAGACTTCGCTCACCATTTTGTTTTGCGAAGTAACGTTCAATAAAGTATTCTGGGCATAACTATCATTGGCAGAAATGAAGCCAACAATACAAAATAACATAAAAAGTGTGATTCTCATAGAAAGAGGAATTTTGTTAATACCTCCCATCAGGACATTTTTTACCCCGGATGATTGGATACAATGGTGTTTTTTCATAATTTTGTATCGATTTTCATTAAAAAATAAAGTTACTTTATCTGTCGCCTAAACAGATATAAAAGGTTACTGATTTCATGCGGGAAGATACGCCTAATATTTTCCTGCATGTTTTTTAAGTTCATTTGTTCTTCATACGTGTTCTTTTAAGGGTTAATAAACTTCTATCACTTGCTTCTCTCTACGGATATTTCCATCTTCTATATACCTGAACCGGATGCCGGAAGCTAGCCTAAAATGCTCCAAAATCCGTTCTAAGCGTTGGTTGACAAATACACCCGTAAACGAGTTCTTTTTCAATGATTCTTTCTTAAAGATAAATTCCACATCGTAACGTTTGCTTAAACTTTTCAATACCTGCTCAAAAGGTGTATCATTAAAGACTAAGCGGCCGTCCTTCCAGGAAGTTTCCACTTCGATGTTGGCTTTGGAAAGCTTCACTGTTTCTTGCTGCACATCATAGACTACTCTCTGTCCCGGAGTCATAGCTAGTTCTTTCAGCTGCCCGTCATTTTTAAATGCAAAAGCAATCTTACCTGTTACTAAAGTTGCCAATACTTCTTTGTTGTCTTTATAAGCATCTACATTGAAATCTGTACCGTAAACCATTACAGACGTTCCATGAGAAGTATTCACAATGAAGCGCTTCTTTGCATCCTTCTTTACCGAAAAGAAAGCTTCCCCGGATAAATCCACTTCTCTGACTTCACCCCTGAACTGCGAAGAATAAGTCAGCCTTGACGAAGAATTAAGAATAACGACCGAGCTGTCCGGCAGCGTAACAGAAGCCGTCATACCAGGACTTGTCTTCACTTCTATCATCTGTGGCATTGCTTCCTGTTCACGACCTAGGTATGTTTGCAAAGCCCATCCCGCAAGAACAGGAATAAATAATATCGCAGCAGCCTTCTGCATCCATCTGTTTATTTTCAGATACCTATTGTTCTTCCTAACTCCCATCTCCGAATGAACCTTTGTCAGTTCCTCTTCCGTATCAACCAGGGAAGCTACTTGTGTCATATTAGCAGCAAAGCTAATTCTTTGAACATCCTTAGCCAGTCGGCGGTTCTCCTCCGAAGCTTCTATCCAGTTCTCAACCACCACATTTTCTTCGGTAGAGGTTTCACCTTCACTATATCTAAATAACAAATCTTCTATACCTTCTTTTTCTAACATAATATCCTATTTATTGCTATAGCCTTTATATATATGGCAAGTATCTCTGAAAAGTTCCTAAACTAAAAAGTGTTTTTTTTAGCACAAACAGAAAAAAAAACTAATTTTGCCACTGACAAGAAGCTAATGTGATGATAAACAATACTACTGAAGACCAGTTTTTATTATCTGCCATGCAAAGAGGGGATAGAAAAGCATTCGACGTGCTATTCAGGAAGTATTATGTTCCTCTCTGCGCCTACTCCCGCCACTTTGTCGGCATGGAAGATGCCAAAGAAGTTGTACAAGATGTTATGCTTTGGATGTGGGAGAACAGGGAAACACAAAATGTGGATAGTTCTTTCAGTCAATACATATTCAAGGCGGTATATCATCGTTCCTTGAATATAATCGTGCAGAATGAGGTTAAACAACGGGCTTATGCCGTTTACTCCAATAAGATTCAGTCTATGCTACAAGAAACGGATGTGTGCCAATTGAATGAACTAAGCAAACGTCTGAAGGATGCTTTAGACGAACTTCCGGAATCATACCGGGAAGCGTTCATCATGAACCGTTTTAAGAATATGAGCTATAAAGAAATTGCACAACTACTGGATGTTTCTCCTAAAACAGTAGATTACCGCATACAACAGGCGCTAAAAATATTGAGAATAAAACTGAAAGATTATCTGCCCTTGTTGCTGTTAATAATGGAATTCTCAAAAAATGCAGCTAATAGTGCAATCATAAACCGGATATAAAAAATGTCATTAATACAACGACTCTTTACTACACTAAAATTTCATATATTTTGCCAGCACGCAGCACTAACGCATATAAATAACATATATTCAATCAGTTAACTCGTGCTGTCAACAGTGCTGGCAAGTGTTAGCAAACCGTTTGCCAGCACGAATTATTCAATCAAAAGTTCTCACTTTCCCTTCTTAAACAACTGTATTACAATATATAAGCAGACAAAAATACGCTATTTCCCAAAAGATTAAATACCATGCAAAATAGGCTGAATTAAGATTCATTAACTCGACAATACGAAGAAAATTCATAATAGTACCGCATGTTCAACACAAAACGTTCTTTACCGTCAGCAAAAGACACATGAAACACAAGCAAAACCTACGTACTGAAGTTCCTTGAGGTGCGTACTTTTTCTGCTTCATACCCATACTTAATGCGCAAAAAGCATATACTTTTCAGACAAACTCCACATCCTTTTCTTCGTCTCAGGCGCGAGGGATGTCGGGCACACATATATGGGCTATTCAGCCCTCGTGCCTGGGACCGACAGCCCACATGTCCGGGACGATATTTTGAACGCTTCTTTCATCCAAAAACAATGAAGTTTTTGCACATTTCGCACGTATCTCTCACCAATTTTGTACATATATCCCGAACAACAAACAAAGACATTTGACTTCCTTATCTTAAAGTATTTATCAAACCGCTCTCATTCTGCCGGAAGCCTATTTTAAGATCAGTTCGATGGTAAAGTTATTCTAACAATGAGATTATGTATAAATAGGGCTGCCCAACTATTCATCGTCAGGCAGCCCTCTATATTATCAAGTACAAAATATTATGCTTTATGCTTTCTTCAGTGCAGCAATACTTTCCTTCAAAGAATTAATAATGCTCTCTGCATCCGCCTGCTTCTTACGTTCCATCTCAAGAACGGCTGCGGGGGCATTGTTCACAAACTTTTCATTGCTCAGTTTCTTCAATACACCTTGCAGGAAACCTTCCTTATGCTTCAACTCGGCTTCCATACGGGCTATCTCGGCTTCTACATCCACCATATTGCCCAGAGGCACCGCAAATTCAGTAGTACCTACCATAAAGGCGGCAGCACCGTCGGCTTTGGCCTCTACTACGTTGATGGCTGAAAGGTTGCACATCTTCACGATCACCGGATTCATTCCTTCTACCGGATTAGCACCTACAATCTGAAGTTCGAGTGCCTCTTTCATTGGAATGTTCTTCTGTGCACGAACGGTACGAACGTTACTGATGATTTCCTTAGCTATTTCGAACTCTTGCAGAAGCGGTTCATTGGCAACTTCCGTATCAATCTCGTCCATTTGTTGAACCATCAAACTCTCGCCGGGTTTGCGCTCACGCAACTGTTGCCAAAGTTCTTCGGTAATAAATGGCATGAAAGGATGCAGCAATTCGAGCAGACGTTCGAAAGAGCTGAGCACCATTGTATAGATGAAACCATTCATCGGTTGACCATAAGCCGGTTTTACAATCTCCAGTAACCAGGAAGAGAATTCGTCCCAGAAGAGCTTGTAAACGACCATCAATGCTTCGCTCAAACGGTATTTACTGAACAAATCAGCGATTTCGGCAGAAGCAGCATCTAAACGCAAAGCAAACCATTGCACTGCAATATGGGCATCAGCCGGAATATCAACTGTACCTTCTCCATTCGTCCAGCCTTTAATCAAGCGGAAGGCATTCCATATCTTATTGTTGAAGTTACGTCCTTGTTCACACAATGCGTCATCGAAAAGGATGTCATTTCCGGCAGGAGCAGCAAGCATCATACCCATGCGTACACCGTCAGCACCATATTTCTCAATCAGATCCAACGGGTCAGGCGAGTTACCAAGCGATTTGGACATCTTACGTCCCAGTTTATCACGAACGATACCGGTAAAATACACGTTCTTGAACGGCATCTTGCCTTCGTATTCATAACCGGCCATAATCATGCGGGCTACCCAGAAGAAGATAATGTCCGGACCTGTAACCAAGTCGCTCGTCGGATAATAGTATTCAATTTCTTTATTACCGGGATTATTGATGCCATCGAACAAAGAGATAGGCCACAACCAAGAGGAGAACCAAGTATCCAAACAATCTTGTCTTGGCGGAGGTCTTCCAAAGTTAAAGCAGTATTACCTGTTTTTTCCTTTGCCAACGTCAAAGCTTCCTCAGGGGTTGCAGCTACTACATAACCTCCTTCGGGCAAGAAGTAAGCAGGAATTCGGTGTCCCCACCACAACTGGCGGCTGATACACCAATCCTTGATATTTTCCAACCAATTCTTATATGTATTCTTGTACTTGGCAGGATAGAACTTCAATTCATCGTTCATTACCGGTGGCAAAGCCATATCGGCAAAGTGTTGCATCTTCAGGAACCATTGCATAGAAAGCTTCGGCTCAATAGCAACATTGGTACGTTCGGAGAAACCCACCTTATTAGTATAGGCTTCGGTCTTTTCCATCAGTCCGGCAGCAACGAGGTCTTTCTCTATCTGCTCGCGAACGTCAAAACGATCCATACCGATATACAAGCCTGCTGCTTCGCTGAGCGTACCGTTATCATTGAAAATGTCGATACTTGGCAGATTATATTTCTCACCCAACATGTAGTCGTTTACATCGTGGGCAGGGGTTACTTTCAGACAACCGGTACCGAATTCGATATCTACATAATCGTCCTCAATAACGGGGATCACACGATTCACCAACGGAACGATTACCTTCTTGCCTTTCAGCCATTCGTTCTTCGGGTCATTGGGGTTGATACACATAGCAGTATCACCCATGATGGTTTCGGGACGGGTAGTGGCAACTATGGCATAACGTCCTTCGGGATCACCTTCCACCATATACTTCAAGTAATACAGTTTGCTGTGTTCTTCCTTGTAGATCACTTCTTCGTCACTAAGGGCAGTCAATGCTTTCGGGTCCCAGTTCACCATACGTACACCGCGGTATATCAAACCTTTGTTGTACAAGTCTACAAATACCTTGAGCACACTTTCACTGCGTACTTCGTCCATGGTGAACGCTGTACGATCCCAGTCGCAAGAAGCACCCAGTTTGCGGAGTTGTTTCAAAATGATACCACCATGTTCGTCAGTCCATTCCCAAGCATGTTTCAAGAATTCATCACGAGTGAGGTCGGTCTTTTTGATGCCTTGTGCGGCAAGGCGATTAACAACTTTAGCCTCAGTAGCGATGGACGCATGGTCGGTTCCTGGTACCCAGCAGGCGTTTTTGCCTTCCATACGAGCGCGGCGTACTAAAATATCTTGAATGGTATTATTAAGCATGTGACCCATGTGGAGCACTCCGGTGACGTTTGGGGGAGGGATAACGATGGTGTAAGGTTCACGACCATCGGGTTTAGAACTGAATAATTTGTGGTCCAACCAATATTGATACCACTTTCCCTCCACGTCAGCGGGATTGTACTTACTTGCTAATTCCATATCTTTAAAATCTCTATAATTAATTTATTGCGAATAACGGGCGCAAAATTAGTGATTTATAATTTAAATCTTGCCACCCTCCGGTTGTTTCTGTTCACGGAAAGATAATTTATAACCTTCATAAAGAGCAATTCCATAGAATACGATAGTCATAGATGCCAGGTTTTCCATCATCAAAGATGCGACACTCTTATAATCAATTCCGGTGAGAGCATCCATGAAAGAGACTTCATACTCTTTCGATACAAAACCGATGATGGAGAAAAAATCTCCCATAACACAACTCAACAGCGACAAAGCCGCACCGATAATGCCAAAAACAGGAGTCACTCCTTTGCCCTGTCTCATCGCTATGCCGACAAGAAAACCTATGCCAATAGCCATATATCCAATCTGATAACCGGTAGAGAAAGAGACCAAGCCCCATACCACCGCTCCCACAATGCAAGCAATAACACCTAAGAGTACGGCTTTAGGCAAGTTCTGTTCTGCTAATAACTGTTCCTTGTCCAATATTACAGAATAGTCCTCCGGCTGGGGTGTCGGAGCCATTCTTTCCAATTCTTCGTCTTTCTGAAAATCGGCACATTCTCCTTCAAAAGCGGGAAGTGCGTTTGTACGCTTACAGATCAGTCCTCTGCCTGTTACAAAATCACGTGAAACACAATTACGACAATAACGTTCAACTTCATTTAATTCTTCCATAATTTGAGTGCTTTATGTTGTGTATAAAGTTTATTATTAACAGATTTTTTGCAAATATAGGGCTATTTCTTTACGTGACATTTATTAAATGCATATTTTTGTCTTTACAAAAAAAATCAAAATGAGCAGTAAGCTGAAAATCAGATATACCACCTTAGGCGTACTACTGTTGATTACGTGGGCTACGCAACTTATTCCCGGCTGGGGAGAAGTTTATGCGCAGTCCGTATATCCCGTTATTTCTTACTGCCTGACTTCTTTTTCGAGGCTCATTCCTTTTGCCATAGGAGATTTGTTTATCTTCCTTAGTATTGTGGGAGTCATTGTTTACCCCATTTACGCCCGCTGTTTCAAGAAAAAGAAATGGAGGCATATTTTACTGAACGATGTAGAATATCTATTGTGGGTATATGTATGGTTCTATCTGGCATGGGGACTGAATTATTCTCAAAAGGATTTCTACGGAAGAACGGGAATTGCTTACACTGCCTATACACCTGATAACTTCGAGAAGTTTGTAGATAGCTATATAGATAGCCTGAATGCCTCTTACACCAAAGTAGCTTCCATCAACGAGCCGCTGGTCCGCAGCGAGAGTGTAAAAGGCTATGACTTGATAAGTACATCATTGGGTATACATCGCCCACCCCATCAGTCGCCACGTGTAAAGACCATGCTTTTCACCCCGCTCATTTCAATGGTGGGTGTAACCGGCAGTATGGGACCTTTCTTCTGCGAATTTACCTTGAACGGAGATCTACTGCCTCCGCAATATCCTGCTACTTACGCCCATGAGCTTGCACATCTTTTAGGTATTACGAGCGAAGCGGAAGCTAACTTCTACGCCTATCAGGTTTGCACCCGTTCGTATGTTCGCGGTATTCGCTTTAGCGGATACCTCTCGGTATTATCACATGTACTAGCCAATGCCCGCCGACTCATGAGCGAAGAAGATTATACTCAACTCTTCAACCGGATACGCCCTGAAATCATCGAACTGGTAAAAGCTAATCAAGAATATTGGATGGCAAAGTATAGCCCCCTCGTTGGAGATATCCAGGACTGGATTTATGATTTGTACCTGAAAGGAAACAAAATACAAAGCGGACGAAAGAATTATTCGGAAGTAGTAGGATTGCTGATTTCTTACGAACAATATAAACATTCTTAGGAAAAACGTTGCTAACATTCAGTATTTTACGTTTCTTTGCATCCGCAAAAACAAATAAAAAGAAACACTATGAAGACTTATCTCAAATCATTACTTAGCATTGTGGGAGCCGTACTAATCTCCTCTGCCCTGCATGCACAAAACGAGAGTACCGGGAAATCGATGTTAACGGTACACGTGGGTCCGTCTTGGCAAGTAGGTCATTTGATGGGAATAACTAATACCGCAGATGCCTATAGTAGCGACTTACGTAAAGGTATATCCTGGGATGCTGCTTATTGGTATGTAGGCAAAGGACCTTTCAATAAAGGCATCCGAATTGCACCGGGTTTCCTCTACGAAGGAAGCACTTACAAAAATACACATGACACGGGAGCAGATAAAATGCAAATGCACTATCTGGCACCACAATTCGGAGTATTCTTTATTCAGAATCGCTTTCAGATACAAGCTGCCACAGGCTTGGGGTATCAGTTCTATCAAAACAAAAGTACTGTATACGATAAAGCCCGTGATGTTTCCATGAATCGGATTGCCTGCAATCTTTCACTCTCAGGAGAATACTTTCTGACAAGACAATTGGGAGTCTCAGCACAAGTGAACTGGGTATTTTCAAGTTCAGACTCCTATGATGTTAATTATCACGACACTACCTGGGAGGTTGTCAATCCTAAGACCGGCTACGGCTATTACGGTCAGTTATCAGTGCTATTTGGTTTGAACTTTCACTTTTAATTAAACTAACGATATGAAAAAGATATTATTCCTATATATACTGTTGCTTTGCTGCGCTTGTGAAGAAGACAAGTCTTATGACCCAACAATAATGCCACCGATCACTACCACAGGAGAAAATACTTTAGGTTGCCTGATAGATGGCTGGATATATGCCAGTGGTAGATTCGGAAATCCCGAGATATCTACTTATAAGGAAGATGGAAACAACTATATAAGAATTGAGAGTCAAGTAGGTTTGTTCACCACACTGAACTTCACTCTCGTTAACCCTACTCAGGGAGCTACCTGTAGTTATATCAATACAACCTTCGACGGCGGTACGATAGATGGTGGAGAAGCACGCATCACCCGCATGGATGGCAAAATTATCAGTGGTACATTCTCCGGTGGAGAGATTTCGGAAGGAAGATTTGACGTCCGATATCAAAACAACGAAGACAATAATTGACCTTTCAATAAAAATGCATACAAGAAAAGAACAGATGGAAGCCTTCGGACGCTTCCTTGACATCCTCGACGAACTTCGTGAGAAATGTCCCTGGGATCGCAAGCAGACTAACGACAGCTTGCGCCCCAACACCATTGAAGAAACTTACGAACTTTGCGACGCCCTGATGCGCGATGACAAGAACGACATCTGCAAAGAATTGGGCGACGTACTGCTACACGTGGCCTTCTACGCCAAGATAGGGAGTGAGACGGGAGATTTCGACATGAAAGATGTCTGCGACCGCCTCTGCGAGAAGCTCATCTTCCGCCATCCCCACGTATTCGGCAGTGAAAAAGCAGAAAACGTAGGGCAGGTTCTCGAAAACTGGGAGCAACTGAAACTGAAAGAGAAAGATGGCAATAAAACCGTACTCAGTGGCGTGCCAGCCGCCCTCCCCTCACTTATCAAAGCCTATCGCATTCAGGATAAAGCTCGTAATGTAGGTTTCGACTGGGATGAACGCGAGCAAGTATGGGATAAGGTGAAAGAGGAAATCGAAGAGTTTCAGGCAGAAGTAGCCCACATGGATAAAGAAAAAGCAGAAGCGGAATTCGGCGATGTCATGTTCAGCCTCATCAATGCCGCCCGCCTCTATAAAATTAATCCGGATAATGCATTGGAACTCACCAACCAGAAATTCATCCGCCGTTTCAACTATGTGGAAGCGCACAGCATCAAGGAAGGCAAAAGCCTGCACGACATGACACTGGAAGAGATGGACAAACTATGGAATGAAGCTAAGAAACTGGAACAGAAAAAGGAATAGGCATTCTCTCATTCCACTCTGTAAGGAACAAGGTATTTCCCTTCTTGCAACAAATCTCCCAAACATATATAGTGCATTATAATAAGTTTGCCGGGATAGTAATCGTCAATTTTCGAAATACCCAAATACAGTGAGTTATGAGGCTCGTCATCTTCGGCACCTTCATCGTAGAAAGGATACTCCATTTCATACTTAAAGCCAATATCCGACATCTGATAGGACTTAAACTGCCTATGAGCAAGAAATTCTCCCAAGGTTTCCATTAAATCCTGAGGAGTAGCATTCTTGCTCTTAAGCCCGCAGACCTCAAAGTCGGGTGCATGGTGATAGTCTTCAGGATCAAGACCATATTGGAAGTCATCGTAAGTGTTAACATCAAAGATATAACAATCCTTGATTGGTAGGGACTGCGGATAGGGATTATAGAAACGTACCGAAAGATATTGATCGTCTTTATTAACCAAACGTATAGCTCTTTTACTCGTAGGCTGGAAGGGAGCAAGCCCATTACTCAAACTATCTATAACAGGGCTCCAACCGGCATGCTCCAAATCGGCGAATTTGCATGGCAACAAGATCTTGTGACTATTGACATAGACATTAGCGTGCAAAAATTCGCCGAAACGTTCATCAAGACTCTTCTCCTGTGCACCCAAATGTTGTCCCCATCCGATGAATAACGTACAAAGGAAAAATAACCTGATATGCATATCTAGCTCTATTAAACACCAATTAATCCACCATTATCACTTTGACTTTTTTCCACCGTTGTGCTTGGAAGGTTGTTGTTTCATCCCCTTCAATAACTCACGATGGAAACGCATCTCAGCTTTTTGCACCAAATAAATCTTCTTGCAAGACAATATCTTCTTGTATTTATCAAAATAAGTCTTGTCCAGACGGTCGGACGCAATGCGGGCATCATAAATACCTTCCATTATCTCGCCATACTGAGCATCTGTAAGATTTTCATCTTTTCCCTTGCGTATCAACTGCCATACTTCGTCATTCAACTGTTTTTTGCGATCTTGCAATTCAAAGTAAATAGGGAAAAACTTAGCGGCTTCTTCTTTGGTCAATTCTGCCTTCTCTGTGATAAAAGCTCTTTGCTTGGCCCGAAACTCTTCGGGAGACAAATGCTGGTCTGCCCCATGACTAGCCCAAAGCAAAGGCATTATGCCACACATCATTACAAATAATACTATAAGCTTTTTCATTTTTCAATCAGTTTAAGTAGTTCTTACCTCATTCAGCACTAGAGTCTGCAAGGTATACATATAATGAATAATCATCCAGCATGGAGTTATCCACAGCCATGTTGATATATTCCATCTCAGTCTCCGATTCTTCAGCAGCTACACGGTCTGCCGCCGGCGTATGGTCGGTAGAAGCTACCCTGATAATCAATGCCGCACCGATGAACATAGCGGTCATATACAACCACGGCCTCACCCGTTCCCACATGGTAGGCTCTTTATGCGGTGCAACTACAGATTTCTCTTTTTCCGGAAGCCGGTTCATCACCTCTGAAGTAAGATTCTCAAAGTAACCTTCGGGAACGCGGAAAGGATTCTCCGTTCCTATCATTTTCTGCAATTTATCTTCTTCTTTCATAAGCTTTCTCCTCTCTGTTTAATTAGACATCGTTTCAGGGCAAAGGTTTAATACTCTTCACCTAAAAACTTCTCTATTTTTTTCACGGCATGATGGTAAGAGGCCTTCAAAGCGCCTACAGAAGTGCCGAAGATGTCGGACATCTCTTCGTACTTCATTTCCTGATAGTACTTCAGGTTGAATACCATCCGTTGTTTTTCGGGCAGGGTAAGCAGAGCTTTCTGCAAGGACTTTTGTGCTTGGTCTCCCGAAAAGTAAGGGTCACTCTCCAGTTTTTGAAGCGCATCTGCTTCAGGATCGTCCAACGATACTGTGGACGTGGCACGTTGTTTATTCAAGAAAGTCAGGCACTCATTCAAGGCAATGCGGTAAAGCCAAGTAGATAGTTTCGCTTCCGCCCGGAAATAATCAATGTTTGTCCATGCTTTAACGAAGGTGTTCTGAAGCAAATCGTTAGCGTCTTCATGAGAAAGTACCATACGGCGAATTTGCCAATATAGCTGTTCGCTATATCGAGCGACAATCATCTCAAATCCCCGCTTCTGCGTACTCTCGTCCTGCAAGAGGGCTAGTACTTCGCGTTCATTATAGGAAGGGTTCATAGTTTTCTATTCGCATTTTGGTATTTAGACGAGCAAAGATAATAAAAGTTTAATTTATATCGACACGCAAAGCGTTTCTTTAGCAAGTTGCGTATTGGGAAATAGTGCGGAAGCTTCCTGTAACAAAACTGTCTCGTCTTCGTAACGGGCGGAGAAATGACCTATTAATAGTTTCTTTACTTCGGCATCAAGTGCTATCCGAGCAGCTTGTGCAGCTGTAGTATGATAGGTCTCCTTAGCACGAGGTGCATCTTCATCAGCAAATGTAGCTTCGTGGAATAATAAATCAACACCTTTAATCTGTTCTACGATAGAAGGCAGAAAAATGGTATCGGAACAATAAGCATACTTACGTGGAGGATCAGCGGAGCGTGTCAGAAGAGCATTGGCTATAACTTCTCCTTCCGGATTAATATAATCTGCACCATTCTTGATACGATTCAATTCGTACACCGGCACTTGATAGAAGTCTATCATCTCTCTTATGATATGATTAGGTCGTGCTTTCTCGGCAAATAAGAAACCACAGCATGGCATTCGGTGACGCAAAGGAATGGTAGTCACCGTCATAGAGCGGTCTTCATAAATTACTATTGGATCCTTCGTTTCAAACTCATGGAAAAGAAGTTTGTATGTCATCTGATGATTGAAGTAACCAAGCATCGGAGCAAACAGAGCTTCCAATCCCTTAGGCGAATGAATATGCAACTCAGCCGTACGCCCTAAAAGATTCAGCGTAGATATCAAGCCCAGCAGCCCAAAACAATGGTCACCATGCAGGTGTGAAATAAAGATGTGGTTCAGCCTTGAGAACTTGAGCCGCGATTTGCGGAACTGCAATTGCGCCCCTTCGCCGCAGTCAATCATAAACAGCTTGTCGCGTACATTTACGATCTGTGATGTAGGGAAATGCCGTGTTGTAGGCAAAGCCGAGCCACAACCGAGGATATGTAATTCAAATTTTTCCATTACCGATATATTCGGAACAATTCTTATGCTCAATAAAGAGCTTTTATCTCAGCAACACTGAAAATTATTTCTACGTTTTCGCCGGAAGTATCACCCGTATACAGATAGCCTAATCCTTTATTATCCTTTACACAAGCTTCCAAAAACATTTTCAAAGCAGGTTCTGATACATCCAAAGATGATTTTATATTTTCCTTTATTTCTTCCTTATTACCCTTCATTTCAACCATATCTACTGATTTTTCATCAATGGTATAATGATAAACCACTCTGTCGGGTTCTATAGTCAACTTATCGAGGGTAGTAGCCTCATCTACCACCATCGGGCATGAAACATTGGTTACATTCACCAATTCTTCCAGTTTCTTCTGATCACTTTCTGCTTTAGACATATCCTGATTGATAAGGTTCCGCAAATCTTCAGTTCCTAAATAGCAACTCACTTCTTCGCCTGATGTTTGTCCCTTATATGTAAATTTGATACCGGAACCGGTCTCTATAACAAGTTCGAGCATATCCTTTATATTCTTTTCCGGATTTCTGAACATAGCAGCCGCGGCAGCCTTCAAAGCGTCCGGATTCTTACCCAAAGATTCCAAATCAACATAGTCTTCATTCATATTCAAGACATATACCACATCTGTACCATCATAAGTAATACTCGATACCTCGCCTACCGTACCCATTTTCATAGGACACTGTTTGTTAGCAGCTTCTATGCCCAACTTTAGTTTTGATTGTTGGTTGCATCCGGTCAACAATATTATTGACAAACAAGCAAACAAGATTACCTTACCCGAGTTTTTAAGAATGTTTTCCATAATAACTATTTTTTATATATTCATTCTGCAAAGATAATCATAAAAAAGGAAACATCCCTTATTCCTTCCTATTCTACCTAGCTAATATAAAGAAAGGGCACTTGTTTGCACAAGCACCCTTACCCTATTTATTTTATAAGAAGTAAATTACTTCTTGTTAGCTTCCATTTGCTCTTTCAAAGCAGCCAAAGCGTCGATGTCACCTAATGTAGTAGATGCAGCTTGGTTTTGGATAGAAGCAGACTCTTCTCTTTTCGGAGCAGATGAAGTCTTCTTGTTAGCAGCTTTCTTCTCAGCTCTTTCTTCTGCCTTAGCAACATCTTCGAAAATGCGGCTGTGAGAGAGGATGATACGCTTAGCGTCCTTGTTGAACTCGATTACCTTGAATTCAAGTTTCTCGTCCATCTGAGCTTGTGAGCCGTCTTCCTTAACGAGGTGTTTCGGAGTAGCGAAACCTTCTACGCCATAAGGCAGAGCAACAACTGCACCCTTGTCCAACATTTCGATGATAGTACCTTCGTGTACTGAACCTACAGTGAATAAAGTTTCGAATACATCCCAAGGATTTTCTTCAAGTTGCTTGTGACCAAGGCTCAAGCGACGATTTTCTTTGTCGATTTCCAAAACTTGTACGTCGATATCAGCACCAATCTGAGTGAATTCTGAAGGATGTTTCACCTTCTTAGTCCAAGACAAGTCAGAGATGTGGATCAAGCCGTCAACACCTTCTTCGATTTCTACGAATACACCGAAGTTAGTGAAGTTACGTACTTTAGCTACATGCTTAGAACCGATAGGATATTTTTCTTCGATAGTTTCCCAAGGATCTGATTTCAATTGCTTGATACCGAGTGACATCTTACGCTCTTCACGATCCAGTGTCAGCACTACAGCTTCTACTT
>JAEXAJ010000232.1 GCA_023458215.1 Bacteroidota bacterium | reverse complement strand
ACATGATAATCTCGGGACTGTATTATTCTCAGTACCGAGATTATTCAATTTTATGAGATTTCTTATTTCCCTGCTTTCGCCTTGAAAGCCAATGCATACATTCGCATTTGCTTCACCATAGACAGCAAACCATTGCTGCGGGTCGGTGAAAGATGCTCCTTCAATCCTATTTTATCGATAAAATAAAGATCGGCATTCAGAATCTCGTCCGGCGTATGATCGGAGAGTACTTTCATAAGCAATGAAATGATACCCTTTACGATCAGTGCATCGCTTTCTGCCTGAAAGATAATTTTTCCATCCTTTTCATCTGCCTGTAGCCAAACACGGCTTTGGCAACCCTCAATCAGGTTCTGTTCTGTTTTATATTTCTCGTCGAGCGGTTCTTGCTCGTTTCCTAGGTCGATAAGGAGTTGATACCGATCCATCCAATCGTCGAAATCGTTGAATTCGGCGATAACTTCATCTTGTACTTCGTTGATGGTCATTTTCTATCTATTATTTAGTTTATATTCTGATAATTATTTCTCATTGTAAATGACTTGCATTACTGTTTGTCCTACAGCTTGCAGGGTTTCTTTGCTGATGGCATTCATATCGTCTTTCTCAGTGTGCCAGTGATCGAAGAAGCCATAAGGGACGATATCGATGGTTGGTATTTGGGAATAGCGATTAATAAAGGTATGATCGTCCGTAACTTCACCGCCATCTTTAGGGACAAAGAAACGATCATAACCCAGTCGTTTGGCAGCCTTCCATACTTTACGATTCACATTGGAGGCAACCCTCTCGGATAGTGCTTCGTAACGGAATTCAGGGTTCTTGCCTCCTACCATATCCAGCAGAATGCCGAAACGGGCATTATAATTTGCTACATGCGGATTGCGTGCCCATGCTTGCGAACCAAGTCCCCAGGATTCTTCTTCGTGTTTACCTTGATAGGCGCTGTGAGTACCATAGTCTTCGGCATCTACAAAAATGATGTCGATTCCCAGTTCCGGTTGTTGCTTTTGGATCTGACGTGCAATTTCGAGTAGGACACCCACGCCGCTCGCACCATCATTTGCACCCAAGATGGGGGAATAATGCTTCTTCTCATCCGGGTCTTGGTCGGCCCAAGGGCGACTATCCCAGTGGGAGAAGAGGGCGATACGCTTTTTAGCATCGGGATTAAAAGCGCCGATGATGTTCCGTGCTTTCAATAGAGTGCCGTTATAGGCAGGCAGATCGATGTTTTGGTTATAAACCTTAGCACCAAACTGCTCCAGTTTCTGAGCTAAATAGTTACCGCATGCTTTGTGTGCTTCGGTGTTAGGTACACGCGGACCGAAATCGACTTGTTCCTTGACATATTGATAGGCACTGTCAGCATTGAACTGAGGTACATTGACAGCACTTTTAGTGTCATTTTCCTCACTGTCTTCCGCAGATTTCTTGCTGTTATTGCTGCATGCTACGGCTGCTACGATCAACAATAGTAGCAGTGGTATAAATGTATAATTCCGTTTCATTCTTTATCTGTATTAAAACTTAATTTTACTTCTTTCTTTGCGACTTCCAGCGTCACTTCGGCACCATTGATTAAGGGCACGTTCATTGTGACGTGTCCTACGGGGAAATTGAAACATATCGGATAGTCGTATTCTTTCACCAAATCAGCCAAAGCGCCATATAAATCTTTCCCTAGAGATTTATTCTCTTCATATTCGGTGAATTGCCCGATGATAAGCCCGGAGAGCTTTTCGAGAATGCCGCCTAACTTCAAATTGTACATCATCCGTTCTACGGCATGAGGGCGTTCGCCTACATCTTCAATGAAAAGAATAGTCCCTTCGGCGGGAATGTCGTAGGACGTACCACGCAATCCGTAGAAGACGGAAAGATTCCCTCCACGCAAAATGCCTTTTCCTTTCCCTGTGTGGTTCAGTTTATGCCCCGGACAAACGTAGCTGAATGCTTCTTCGCCTCCTAAAGCATTGCCGAATAAAATATCCTTCAACGCTTGTGTGCAGAAGTCATCTTCCGGTTCTACAGTGAGATGGCGTGCCATGGGCGCATGCAGTGAGGCAAAGCCATTTTGCTGGAATACATTGTGCAGAGCCGTGATGTCACTGAAACCGATCAACCATTTAGGATGTTTTTTGAACTTGGTAAAGTCCAGTTTGCCCACTAAATGTACCGCACCGTAACCGCCACGGCTACAGAGAATAACTTTTGCTTTCTCATCATCCATCGCCTCTTGCAGGTCTTTCACTCGTTGGGAGATGCTTCCGGCATAAGTGCCGTTTGCGCTGCCGCTATGTTTGGCGCATACCACATCCAGCCCCCAGGATTTCAGACGTTTATTGGCTCCTCTCAGAAAAGATTTGTCAATCTTGCTCGAAGGAGAAAGGATAATCACGCGGTCGCCCTCTTGCAAGTATGGAGGAAAAATAAGATTACTCATATATTTTCTGCTATATTTACCGCAAAAGTACACAAAATAACGAAATTATGCTCTGTGAATGAGCAAAACCCATTCAACAGATGTTAATATTTAGTTATGAGTTGTTAGTTATAAGTTATTTGCTTGTGTTTTTCCATTCGGCATGATGTTACACTTTATTATAAGCAAATAACTTATAACTCATAACTCATAACTACTCACTGTTATCAAAATGATATTAAACATATAAATTTTCAATTTGTGCTTTGCTGTATTTCTCGACATTTTTTCAGATATTTGCTAAAAATCTAACTATATGGAACCGATACGGAATTTCGATCAGTTAACCGCCCATTTGCGAACCTTGAATAGAAGGAAGCGAATTGCGGTAGTTTGTGCCAAAGACCCAAATACAGAATATGCTATAGCCCGAGCTCTTGAGGAGGGAATTGCGGAGTTTTTAATGATTGGGGACTCTGCTGTCCTTGAACAATACCCGACCTTGAAGAAGTATCCTCAGTATGTGAAAACCTTGCATGTCGATGACCCCGACGAAGCTGCCCGTGAAGCAGTACGTATCATTCGTGAAGGAGGTGCGGATATTCTGATGAAAGGTATCATTAATACCGATAACCTGCTGCACGCCATTTTGGATAAAGAAAAAGGATTGCTGCCTAAAGGCAAGATATTGACGCATTTGGCGGTGATGCAGATTCCAACGTATGATAAACTTCTCTTTTTCTCGGATGCGGCGGTGATTCCGCGACCTACGTTGCAGCAACGCATCGAGATGATTTGGTATGCTATATGCACTTGCCGTCAATTTGGCATTACAAAACCTCGTGTAGCCCTGATTCATTGTACCGAGAAAGTGAGTGCCAAGTTTCCGCATTCGCTGGACTACGTCAATATTGTGGAACTGGCCGAAGCCGGGGAGTTTGGAAATGTCATCATCGACGGTCCGCTCGATGTAAAGACGGCTTGCGAAAAGACCAGCGGCAACATCAAAGGCATCGTTTCTCCCATCGATGGCGAAGCCGATGTATTGATATTCCCGAATATAGAATCGGGCAATGCTTTCTATAAGGCGGTTTCCCTCTTCTCGCATGCCGATATGGCGGGATTGCTTCAGGGACCTATCTGCCCGGTAGTATTGCCTTCGCGTAGTGACTCCGGTTTGTCCAAATATTACAGCATTGCCATGGCATGCCTTACCAGCAATGAACAAATGGAAGGATGCCTGCACTGTACCTCTAAATCTTAATTTGTAAAGTATGAAAATTCTAGCAATCAATCCCGGCTCCACATCGACCAAAATTGCCGTGTACGAGGATGAAACTCCCATCTTGGTCAATAACATTCGACATACTGTAGAAGAGTTGTCCGAGTTTCCCCGTATCATCGATCAGTTTGAGTTTCGTAAGAATTTGGTGTTGGATGCCTTGGAGGCTAAAGGCATTCCTTTTGCTTTTGATGCTATTGTAGGTCGGGGCGGATTGCTGAAACCTATCCCCGGCGGAGTGTATGAGGTAAATGATGCAATGCTCGATGACATAGCCCATGCCATGAGGACGCATGCATGCAACCTTGGCTGTCTTATCGCTGCCGAATTGGCAACCTTACTTCCCGATTGCCGCGCTTTTATTGCTGATCCGGGTGTAGTCGATGAATTAGAAGAGATAGCCCGTATCACAGGCTCTCCCCTGATGCCCCGAATTACTATTTGGCATGCTTTGAATCAGCGCGCCATTGCCCGTCGTTATGCAGCCGAACATAATTTGCGTTACGAAGATCTTAGTCTGATCGTTTGTCATTTGGGCGGTGGAATATCTGTGGGAACGCATTATCATGGTCGTGCCATTGATGTGAACAATGCTCTTGACGGTGAAGGACCTTTCTCTCCCGAACGTGCCGGAACGCTTCCCGCAGGTCAGTTGATAGACCTTTGTAACTCCGGTCGCTTCACTCGCGATGAATTAAAAAAACGTATTTCCGGCAGTGCAGGACTTACCGCCCATTTAGGTACCACCGATGTGCAAGTCATTGTAAAACGTATTGAGGAAGGCGACAAACATGCTGAGTTGGTGCTGGATGCCATGATTTATCAGATTGCCCGTAGTGTGGGTGCTTCAGCTACAGTGCTCTGTGGTAAAATCGATGCTATTCTACTGACGGGTGGAATGGCTCATTCCGATTATATCATTTCTCGTTTGAAAGAACGCATTTCCTTCCTTGCACCTATTTATGTATATCCCGGAGAAGATGAACTGGAAGCATTGGCACTGAATGCTTTAGGAGCTCTGCGAGGGGAGCTGCCGATACAAATCTATCAGTAAGTATATTCTCTTTTAGTTTCAAGCGGTTAAACCAATAGTTTCATGCTTTGAAACTCTCAGTTTCATGCCGTGAAACCGGGAGTTCCAAAGCGTGAAACAGAAAGTTTCCCCAGCCAAAACATTTGGTATCTACTGATGAAACTAAAAGTAAAAGGAGCAAAGCCCCCCAAAGACTTTGCTCCTCCCAACCTTTTTTCCTTTGTAACTAATATATAGAAAACACCACTAATCAAAAATATATTTTATTCAGACTTAGAAATTGTTCTTTCCGGTATCCCACCAAAGGCGAGTACCACCATTATCTGCTCCACCGAGATTATCAAGCAACTGCTTGTAAAGTACCGGCTGGTCAGTCTTCAGGCTTGCAGGATAAGGAAGGCGGCGAATCATGATATCAGTATCAATAGTACCATTACTGTTGTTATTTAAGACTTTAAATAGTTTCGGATAACCGGTACGACGTTGTTCTGCCCATGCTTCACAACCCTCGGGGAAGATAGCAAGCCATTTCTGGGTGATAATACGTTCCAATTTCTCTTCATTTCCGGCAGCATCATTCCATTTTGGAGTGATAGTAGAGGCGGCAGTCATATTGCATTTGGCATCGAACACATCTTTATAGTCAATAGGTTTTCCTTCACTAGCAAGATATTCGGCTGCTTTATCAGCTACACCCCATTGAGCTAAAGAGAGCGTTACACCAGTCTCATAGCATTGTTTTACGTTTTCTGTAGAGAAACCACGCAAAGCAGCTTCGGCACGTAACAACCATACTTCGGCAGCTGTCATTAACGGGCTAGGATCTTCAACTTTGGTCGTACCACGTGCATGGAGTTGGTAAGCATTATTCTCTTTTGGAAGGTTTTTGGCATCGCCAAGTCCCATGGGGATACCTTTTATTTTTCCTGCATAGTCAAATAGGGGGATAAAGTTATCCATTACTTCATCTTTAAAAGTAGGGGTACCACCTACGGCCGGAGTGAAATATTTCGTACTACGAGGATCGTTATATCCGGTAAGGATGGATTCCATATTAGCGCTGGCATAAACTTCCCACCAGCCCAGGCCGATAGTACCTAGAGGATTCTTGAAACCTTTTTCAGTAGATACAAATACCCCTTGTTCGTTGGTTTCAATTAGACCATGTTTATCGTTGAACGCTTTTTTAGCTTCTGTTTCAGCCAAAGTCTTATTTACATTAGAAACACGAATAGCAAGACGCAAACGCATGGAATTTGCCCAACGGCACCAAGCTGAGAGAGTGCGGTTGCCTTTTTGCATCAAAATGTCTTTTTCGGCAAATATGTCTTCTTTAACACCTTCTGCCAGTGCTTTGTCAATCAGATCAATTGCATCGTCAATGTCTTTGAACATCGCGTTATAGACATCTTCTTGCTTTTGGGGGATGTATGTAGTGAAATCAGAGTAAAGCAAACCACCGTAAACATCAGTCATACGATGAAGAGTAGCTACTTTTAGTATTTTGTTTATACCTAAGTAATGCTTGTAGTCTGCATTGGCAGCTTCTGCTTTGTTTATACCTGCTACAGTATATTGATAGGTATAGGTCCAGTTGGCAGAGTTCCAGCCGTCGTTCAGGTTATAGCATGAGTTATTAGGAAAGAACTTGGATGCCATATCGTGGAAGTATCCGGAGAACATATCAACGTTCAGGTTCTGGATAATCTGGAATGTCCAGTCAGTACCTCCTGCAGCAGGGTCATTGAAATAAATACCTTGTTGGATGCTAGGGAAATACATGGTATTACCTGCAAAGTCCATAATTTGTTTATCATCGGTATAAGCACCGTCCTGTGTATTGAACTTTTCAAAATTATCAGTACATGCAGCGAGTGCACCGCCTACTAATAGTAAAGCTAGTATCTTATTTTTCATAATGAAAGTCTTTTTAATGAGTGATCAATAATTAGAATGTAAATTTCACATTGAAACCTATGCTGCGTGTAGTCGGCATACCGAATACATCCACACCTTGGTTGGCATTGCCTACTGACATTGTTGCATCCGGGTCAAACGGAGCATCTTTGTAGAAGAAGAATAAGTTGCGTGCAATCAACGAAAGATTTAATCCCTTGACAAAACCTATTTTCTGCAAATACTTCTGTGGCAGGTCATAACCTACGGCAAGTTCACGCAAGCGAATGTTGGTGGCATCATACATATAGTATTCTGTACATCCGTCTTTGTCACCTACTCTGGCAAAGAATCCGGGAATATTTTTTTCTTCAATTCTAGCTCCGCCTACTTCTATATATTTACGATCCATAGCTTTACCGGCATTGCTACTTACCCCTGCGGCATCCAAATAACCTTGTGTAAATGACATGACGTCACCGCCGATACGTGCATCAATCAAGAAGCTGATGCTAAAGTCGTATAATTTGAATGTATTGCTCCATCCAAGAGTATAGTCCGGATTACTATTTCCTAAGTATTGTTGACGGTCGTTAATGATGACGGGAAGTCCCTTCTCATCCAATTCTACTTTACCTTGTGCATTACGCTTAAAAGCGTTACCATAGATATCACCCAATGAACCACCTTCTTTTACAATCATACGGTAAGCCATGTTCAAACCATCTTGTCCGTATGTAAAAGTAGTGAACCCTTTGGCTAATTCTTCTACTTTATTCTTGTTGGTAGCGAAGTTAAACTGGGTTTTCCAACGGAAGTTCTCTACCTGAATAGGAACAACTCCAACTGTCAATTCAATACCTTTATTGCTGATCTTTCCGGCATTAATCATTTTGTAAGCATACATAGAACCCGGAAGCATCGGCACACGGAGGAACTGGTTTTTAGTCATAGTCTTGTACCAAGTAAAATCGATATCCAAACGTTGTTTAAACAGCTTGAATTCTGCACCTACTTCCCAAGAGTCAGAGATTTCCGGTTTCAGATTGCCGTCGTTATAGTCGGTTACTTGCAGAACGCCACCACCCATACCAATGGTAGGATAAAGATTGGATTGGAAAGCCGGCAGTGAATTACCTACTTGGGCAAACGAACCACGAACTTTGGCAAAGTCAATCCATTCGGGAAGGTTGATAGTTTTGTTCACTAACCAGGATAGACCTACTGATGGGTAGAAGAAACCGGAATCGAGGCTTTTCGTACCATATAGGGTGGATGACCAGTCGTTACGTGCAGTCAAGTCAAGGAAAAGTGCATCGGCATAACCCAATTGTGCTGTAGCGAATACAGACTGTGTTTCGGTCTTGCTGTTGAACTCGCCGGAACCATCACGTGCAGACATGCCGCTATAATTAATATTGGTAGGAGTGAATACATTGGGCTTATATAAACCTGCCAAGTGTGAATCCATACTCAAGTCATTAGTCTTGGTGTGGTTGATAGAAGCGCCTGCAACAGCAGTCAAGCTAATCTTGTCCCAACTCTTGTTGAATGTAGCCATAAAGTCGGCATAAGCCATTAATTGATCGCTGTTAGAATAAGCATAACGTCCATTGTCTGTCTTGGCATCCCAATCACCACCTGTCAATACGGGTGAGGTGGAAGCCCACATTTGCTGTTCGTAGCGGTCGCTAATATAATCAATTGTGCCACGAGCTTGTAATTTCAACCAACTGTTTATATCTAATGCAGCGCTTAATGCTGCGATAGTACGTACGCGGGTATCATTGTTAGTTACAAAATTCTTCATCCAATAAGGATTACCTTCCATACCATCGTTTGCATTCTTATACCAAGTTTGACGAGGCATTTGACGGGCTTCATCCCATACATAACCATCTTTGTACTGAGTCATATCTGTACCGCGTGGGAATGTATATAAACCTACCAACGGGTTGAGGTACAAACCACCTGAAGTGGGGCGGTTCTTCATAGACTGATGTATGAAATTGACATTTCCGTCCAAAGTTAGTTTGTCATTGAAGAACTTACCGGTTTCACGGAAAGTAATATTATGCTTATTGAGCTTATTATTGTCAATGATACCTTTACCATATGTATTAGAGTAAGAGAAGTAAGTCTGTGCCTTCTGGTTACCCGTAGATAAAGTCAAAGAGTTGATCGTAGTGACACCTGTAGAGAAGAAATCTCCCAAGTTATCATAGGTTTTCATACCACCATTTGGCTTTGTCCAATTTGAGTCATACGTGTTTTGGTATTCGGGCAGGCAGAATGCTTTGTCAAAAGTAGTATTGGTTGAGAAAGTAACTTGTGATGCTCCTTCGCTTCCTTTTTTGGTAGTAATCATAATAACACCATTGGCTGCTTGCGAACCGTAAAGTGCGGCTGCGGAAGCACCTTTCAATACAGAAATGGATTGAATATCTTCAGGGTTTATATTGGAAATACCGTCACCAGAGTCGCGGTTGCCAGAGTCATTGTCACCACCCATGGTTGTTACAGCCTGTACGGCACTACCATTCAACATAGGTATACCGTCAATAACGTACAATGGCTGGTTATTACCACCTTCGTAAGCCGAACGAGTACCACGGATAGATACCTTTGCCGAACCGCCGAGACCTGAAGAGTTTTTATTAATAGTAACACCGGCAATTTTACCACCCAGTGAATTAATCATGTTGGCATCCTTTACGCGTGTCATTTCGTCACCATTGACTTGTTGTACAGAGTAAGTCAGCGTTTCCGATTTACGCTTGATACCCATAGCTGTTACAACTACAGTCTCCAATGTCAGAGCTTCCTCTTGCATTTGAACATTGAGATTCGTTCTACCATTGAGAGCGATTGTCTGCGGTACATAACCGATATAAGAAACGGTAATTGTAGCATTGGCCGGAACATTCAAAGTGAAATTACCATCTAAGTCGGTGATAATTCCATTGGTCGTTCCTTTTTCAATAACATTAGCACCGATGATGGGTTCCCCCTTAATATCGGTTACTTTACCTTTTACAGTGTTGTTTTCTTGTTGTACACTAGGTACATTCTCTATCTTTTCACCGTTCTTTGTTAGTACAATGTTCTTGCCTTCCATTACATATTTAATGTTAGTACCTTCGAACATGTCATCTAGCACTTCGGCTACTGATTTATTATCTGCATTTACGTTAACAGTGCGGCGTACATCTACGCTTTTCTTGTTATATACAAACAGATATTCGGTCTGTGACTCAATTTGGGCAAGCACTTGGCCTACTTTAAGTTGAGCATTCGGAATGCTTACTTTAGCATTTT
>JAEXAJ010000231.1 GCA_023458215.1 Bacteroidota bacterium | reverse complement strand
AGAACATCCCGGACGGACTAATCGGCGAAAGTTGGCTATCTGAAAAGTTTTTCGACCTGCGGGATGCCGTAGAAGATTTTGACGACAGCCGCCAAGAAGCCTTTTTCACATGGTGCAATTACAAAGGGTATGATTTTGATGACAAGGATGCCGCCGACCTTGTAAGCTCCTTTGAAGATGAATATCAGGGCAAATATGACGATGAAGAGGATTTTGCATACCAAATCATAGAGGAGTGTTACGACCTGCCGGAGTTTGCCAAAACCTATTTCGATTATGCCAAGTTTGCCCGTGATTTATTTTGTGGCGACTACTGGATAGATAACGGTTTTGTTTTCCGATGTGCTTAATCACCCATCAGGGCGGGGCAACCACCCCGCCCACAATTCACCGAACAATGGAAAAGAAAAGCATATATAAAATCATGTTGAGGTTAGTGCCGCTGTTTGTCCTGTACCGCTTTGCCAGCGTTGCCGGAACAGATACAGCGTTATTGTTATTTGCTGGCTTTGACGTGGCGTGTTTCCTGTTGCGGGTCTGCCTGTCTATTCTTTACGGGCTGTGTGTAGCGGTTCTTTTCCTGTTGTTTCTTTCTCTATTAATAGTATAAACCAATCAAATAAAACGAAAATGGAATCATTAAACAAAAACGGGGTGAGCATCACCCAAACACCCGGAGAAGAAAAGTATATCGAGTGCTGTTTAGGAGCTTTCAGAGGTCAAATTTACATTCAATACGACTACCGCCACACCAACGGCAAACTATTCTCGACAGTGGCAAAAACGCTTGAAATTTGCCGTCAGCGGCGGGACGAATGGTTGAAAAAGCAAGCGGCAACGGTTTACGTCCTATTTCAAACCGACATCTACAAAACCAAATCGAGCCGGGTTTGTTTCGGGGTCTACTCCAGTAAAGAAAAAGCCATCGAAGCCGCCAAGAAAAACGACCTCTACACCCATCAGGCGGAGGTCGTAATATTGGAATGTGAAATTGACACTTTCGCAGAACTGTAATCTACACCGGGCTGAACTCCCGCCCGGCTACTTTCTTTCATGAGCCTATGCGGGGAAGAAAGTAGCAAAGAAACCGACTGTCAAGACTTTAATTCTTTAAATAAATTATAGTCATCAAGATAATTTGGTTGGATAGATAAATAAAAAGTTCTTTCAAAATTTTCAAGTTTAAAGTTTACGGTGTTTTTTATCTTATTGATGTAATGAAATAATATCTCAATGAAATCATGACCATTCATATTAAATCTCATGTCAGCAGGAAGGTTTTTTATTACCTCTTGCGCAAAGGCTATTATTTCTTCTTTTTGCCGTGATAGTTTATTCGTAGTTATATACTTTTCTATATATTTTTCAAAACTTATATTGCATATTCCTGTCTTTTTGTCAACAGATATGTGGCTTTCTATTTTAGGACATGAAATCCCAAATCTAAATTTTTCATTTATTATCCGTATTATAAAAAGAATCGAGACTACTTTACTTACTTCTTCAATAACTAAATCGGTATTATGAGGGAAATTCCTGATTCCAATTTTTAGTATCTTCCCTATGTAATTTTGGCAACACAAATAGGATTCCATGCAAGAATAATCAGTATAAAGTATATGTGAGTCTTTCTGGACTGGCGTTAGTATTCCATCAAAGTCTCTATCTATTATACATTTTATTTTTGAATCTATATTATTGTTGGTTAGTAACATAGATAGAGCAATGAGTTTATTCTTATTTGACTTTAAATCCAAATTAGGAAAATTTTCCTGTTCTGTAGAGAAGTCTATATCGTCAATTTCAGTAACGGATTTATTACAGTTAATATATTCAAAATAATTATCAATAATAAATTTATCCGTGATACCTTCAACATACACATCTATAATATCTTTCTCAAAAGTATATATAGCTATTACTTCATTTAAAGTTCTTTTAACGTCCAACATTCTCATTCTCTAATTTAGATATGCTATTCTTATATGCCGATAAAACTTCAAAGGAGTGAGTGGCAATAATAAACTGAGTGTTATTCTCATGACTTAGTGTCAATAATGTCTTTATTAATTTTCTTTGCCACTTAATGTTTAATGATATTTCAGGCTCATCTATTATGAAAATCGTAGCATCATCAGCAGATGTTATGGTATTGATTAATAGTAAAAGCAATTGCTTTTCTCCACTTGAAAGCCAGTTAAAATCAATGGATTCATTATCGAACGTTTGTTTTAGGGAGAATCCTGTCGATAAATGGAAATTAATAGTCTTATTTGTGAAGTATTCATTAATAGTTTGAATAAATACTTCTATAACTTTACATACGGGTTCTAATGCTTCTAATTTTGCATTTACACTTTCTAAAAATGGGGAGATAATTGTACTTAAAAACCGCTCTTGCTCTCCCGTTTTCGCTTTTTTTATAGAACTTCGTATTGTTTTCGCATCAAATCCTTCAATTAAGCCAAATTCTACAAATTTCGGAATTCTATTTTCCAAAACATCTAACTCTTTAGTGAGTGCCGTTTTGTCTTTTATGACAGAATTAGCCTCCGATAACGTTATGTAATTTTTTATTATATCAGAAAAAACAACCTGAGAATTCTTTTCTCCCATGCGAGAGCCTGCGATTACTCGATTTCTAATCCAGTCTATTAAACGTTCAATGGTTGATTCTAACTCTAATCTCCTTTCGTTTAATAGTTTTTTAATTTCATTTCGTTCTATTCCTTTTGAAAAAATAATATCAGATTCGTTAATAAGAATTCTTTGTGAATCTCGGTTTGTAATGTTGTTAGAAGATGTTTCGCTATTAAGGATTTTTCTGTCGTCGGAAAGATAGAAAGTTGTAATGTTTAGTTTTTTTATTTCCTCTAAGATTTGCTTAAAAATGACATCTTCTTTAGAATCAGGCTCTAGTTGAATTGCATTATTGGGGTTAGCTTTTAGTATAACTGAATTCAATATCTCACCATTCATGGCAGTATAGTATGTGTATGTTCCGCAAGTAGATTTTTCACGTATTGCACCTACTTCAAATCCATTTTTGAAACGTACTACAAATTTTTTAAATCTAGTTTCTGAAATTCTTGTTTTATAGCCACTCTTATCTCGGGTAGATAGTAAATAGAAAAGCAGTTTTAGTATGGTTGTTTTCCCTGTACCATTGTCACCATACATTATTAATAATTTTTCAATTTCTGTTCCGAATTGATTTGGTAATGTATAGGAATATACTCCAAATAATTCCTCAATTAATATTTGAGCTACTGCTATTTTATTTGTTTTTTTATTTTCCATGTCTATTTGATTGATATTTGATACAAAGTTAATCATAAAAAAACACCCAACAATATTTTGTTGAGTGTTTCTTAACACATTCATTCAAAAAGGTTTATTCCTCTTCCTTGCTGCTGTCGTTGTTGAACGAGAAAGTCAGTTGAACGAGCTGCCCGAAACTGTCCTGCACATACACGTCAATGGTCTGCTGGTCGGTGGATGCAGAGGTGTAGTAGAGCCGGAACGTCTCTTTCTCCAGCGGGTAAAAATCATTCGGCAGAAACAAAGTACCGTTGTCCATTTTTAGCTCTCCTTTGCCATCCGGCTGGAAGAAGCGAATTTGATAGGTGGTTGGGGTGTAGTAACCATCCCGTTTTAATTGACACCTGATTTCGGCGGTTTCACCGACTTTCAGTTTCTTGGGAACAGGCATCGTTTCGATGGTGAACGGGTATGCCTGTTGAATCTCCAGTTTATCGTTGCACGAGCCGAAGCAGAGGAGGGCGGCAATCGTACAGCAGACCATCCCTATTTTTGATAATATCTTTCGCATATACACTCTTTGTTAATTGATTATGAATTTCATTCCGACACCCACCTGTGTGTGAAACTTCCCGATGGAAGAGCCGAACAACGCCCGTTCCCGAACATTGAGGAGCAACACCCATCGGTCGGTTAGGTAGGTTTCCAGCTCCAGTGTCAAAGCCCCACCATAGACGAACGCATCTTTGTTCAGGAGCGTAGAGCCATCCGGCAACAGTTTGTTGCTCCGGTTGCTGGTCTCATATCCGGCAAGGGCAGATAGCCCTGCCGATAGGAAAAAGGTTTTCCGGCGGTCGGAAAGAAAGTTCAGGTAGTAACCGCCCTCTGCGGTAAATTGCTGCACAGGTATTCGTATATCCTTGTAGTCATACCGCTTTTCGAGGTATTCCCCACCAATCACCCAACGGTTGTCATTCTTGGTGTAGACACTATATGCCGCCCCGATGTGGTAGGCAAAATCCGATTGGTCGCTCCAGTGAAAACCGTCTGCCATACCCGCTGTAACCTGAATGGCTTTCATTCCGGGCAGGTATCTTTGTGCGTGTGCCTGATTGAAATGCAGACACACCACAAAGAGGGATAATATACACAGAATCTTTCTCATCCCTATTTGATTTTAAGTTCGTTAATCACTTCGGCATTCACGATGTCGGCGTTCTCCACACGGACGGTCTGATGTCGTCCGCCGTTCTTTTCGTAGAGTTCCACCAGCAGGATTTTGTCGTCCGGTATGGTAAACTTCGGCAAGGCATACACCGTGCGAACGGTCGCTTTGCCGCCAATCTCCACCACCTCGTTGTAGCTGCGTACCGCATCAAGTACCGTTTCTTGAATCGCTGTGCGTTTCGGCACTTTCTTGTCGATTATCTTAAACTTGATGAAATCCGTATCGAACGGCACATTGGAGCTGTTTTTGGTTTGTGTGTGGAGATACAGCATCCCGTTATAGGTATAAATTCCCTTGATTAAAAACTGAATGCCGAACCGCTTGCTGCCCAAATGGCGAATCGAGGGTTGGCGTATCGACCGTGTTATGGCGGGGCTTACACTCCATCAGAGCCAACTGGCTGCCGACATCGTTTTTTATATGTTTCAGCTCCTCTCTCTCGTCCGACCATGCCATCACATTACAGTGACAACGCACCGAGACAAGCCCCTTGCTGTGGGCTTCGTTCAGGTACTCTTCTATCCACTCTTTGTTGAGCTGGTTGGCACGGGAATAGCGGGATAGCGAGTGCATATTTCTCGCCATCTTCTCGAAATTCTTTAGATTCTCCGTGTGGTCGTCTATAAAGATATATTGGTTATAGACGTGGTTACACGAGAGCAATACGCCCACCGGAGCGGCAAACGATAATCGGCAATCGCTCCGGTCGGTGGATAAGCGTTCGTAACGGGTATCCGTCCCCACTGTTCCCGGCAAATCCTCCACATCCGAAAGGGTGTGCATACACAGTACGTTGTCTCCGATACGCATATCTTCGGGGTTCAACTGAATATCTTTCAGCGTGGTGGTGTCGGTTTGCGAAAGTGAAAAGTATTTTTCGATGATACCCGCCTTACCATCCTCTCCGGTAATCTCCGGCGTAGTAAGGCGGGTAAGGGTAATGAATCCGCTGTCGTTCATAATCCGCTCGAACTGTCCCACCGCTTCCAAAAATTTGGTAATGGTATCTTTGCTCTCCAGCTCTTTGGGGATAATCTTTCCCCGGCAGAGGGTGGAAAAGTCGCTTTGGCGGCGGCTTCGCTCCCGTGTCGTTTTCGTCAAGAACAGGTAACAGTAGTGGTTCAGGAACGGGCGTTCGTTGAAATGAAGCTCAAACGAACGGGACAGGAAACTGATTTCCTCCTTTTCAATCTTGGGCTGGTAATTCTCCTTGACGAAGAAATCCTGCTTGTGGACGATGGAGAAGTCCGGTAACACCTTGACCGCCTTGTGCCATGCCGAGTGTATCGCTTCGTATTCGGCACTGGTAACGGTGAACAGCTCCGGCAACTCCACCCGAAAAGCGACCGTGATGTCGGCATCCTTGCTGACGATACAGTCGTTTTCAACCGCCAAAAGCGGGAACTTATTTTCCAACGTGGTAGCTTTTAGTATATTTCTCATTCATTCTTCTTTTTATGGGTAAATAATCGGGGAATCGCCTTGCGGCTGATGATGTATCGGGGATGCCGTTTGCGGGCGGCTACTTTCATCAATCCGTGCGTGCCGTACCGCTCGTTGAGCCGGAACGTCTGCCACACCAACAGCAGGGCGGCAGTTACGCCGAAGCCGATGCAGAACCATTGGCTGACACCTGCCATAAACAGGATGATGAACACCACAAAGACGGCGAGCAAGCCGCCCGCAAAGATGAAGAGGTACTGACTTTTCAGCCCTTTGAACTCCACTGGCTTGCCGATACCCCTGTTGATGGAATATTCAGACATAGCCCGATTTATAAGAAGAATGACCTTAGAATAGTGGCTGCCACAATCAGGAAGATACACGCTCCAAACCACGAAGCGGCAGTTTTTGAGGTGTCGGGGTCGCCACTCGAAAATTTGTTGTAGACTTTTACGCCACCAATCAACCCGCACACCGCACCGATGGCGTAGACTAATTTTGTTCCGGGGTCGAAATACCCGGTAATCATATTGGTGGCTTCGGTGATACCAGCCTGTCCGTTTCCCTGTGCGAACGCACTTGCAGCGGCAACAATCAAAGCCGCCGAAAGAAAAAATCTCTTTTTCATTATCTAATTGGTTTTTAAGCACCGGGCGGCGGGTGGATAGTCCGCCATCCCGGTAGTGTGAATAATTTAGAACTTTAGTGGTTGGGATGATTCCCATTTTGAGATTGCTATTTTCTTAACCGTACTCTTGTTGCTTCATAGAATTGTACACTTTAATGGGTTTATAAAAAGTCGTTCATATCAAATTCCGCCAGCTCCGGGCTCTCTTCGGCGACAGATGAGACGGTTGCCAATAGTGCCGCTTCGTTGTGTTTAAGAAGCTCCGCCACCTGTTGCACCCCACCGTTGATGTTTGCCACCACCGCATCGTAGAGGTTTGTTCCGGCTATGCGGGTCAGTGTGTCGGCAGCTTGCTGCTTGTCCGCTTCGCTGGCATCGGCGTTGTTTGCCGTGCGTACCGCTTCGCCCAGTTTGTCAAACTCCACTCCGGTAGCCTGTCCCTTCTCATCGTCCATCAGGTAGCTGGCAATCTCCTCGTCCTCCACATCGGTTTCGTCCAGTTCGTCAAAGGTCATTTCAAACTCCATTTCCTCGATAGGTTCGGCGGCTTCGGTCGCAAAAGTAGTATCATTTTCAACCGCTTGCTGGGAGTGTCCGCAGTCGTCCACGCTTGACCTTATTAGTCCACTGCGATAGCGGGTTACGCCAACCAATGAATCCCGATTCAGGAGTTCGGTAGTCTCATTTTGCGTGGCAGATTTCGTTGCCGTACTCCGGTTTTTCAGTCGGTGATACCATCCAAAAACCAGCAGGTAGTAAACTGCCAGTCCCGTAATAATTGAAAAGAGTACCATCGCTAAATCGGCTTTTGAAATTGACTTTCGTACAGCGTATTGATTTCATCCTGAAACTGCTCGAAGTGTTGCAACAGGATGTTTTCCACATAGCTGCTGGCAGTTGCCTTACGCCCGCCAATGACGGTAACGATACGCATCAGCTTCTCGTGGGTATTGCGGCTCACATACAAGGGCTGGCGGTCGATAAGTTCCACCTTTTGGAAATAGGTTTCCCGATAGTCGCCCGACTGATTCTTTCGTTTACGGGTTGTGGGTTTCTCCGCTTGTGCGGTTTCTGTTTTGGATGGTTCGGGTGGTGCTGCCACCTCTTGTGACGGCTGCTCCACTGGAGGAATATCCCGCCTGACTGGTATGCCCTGCAAGATAATCTCTTTCATAAAATCTTCGTCTATCTGCGGTTTTCCGCTGGGTTGCTTTGCCATAATCAGTGTAGTTTTATGAGGTATGCCATTTCGGTTATCAACTCTTCGAGGTTGCTGCCACGTACCAATCGGCGGTCAGCCGGAAAGAGCGTGGAGCGGAACACTGCCCGCTGGTCGGCTATCAACTCTTTTTTGTATCGCTTGGTGTCGGGGATAAAGGTTTTCATCAACGGAAGTTCCAGTTCCCGAATGGTGGTGTCATACACCCCGTAGAGGTCTGTTTTCTCCCGACCGTCCACCATGTTCCAAAATAGATGTAGCCCTTTCAGGCGGCACGCTTCGTTTTTCACTAAGAGTTTGTGGATAGCTACCGCAAACGAAAGGCTGCTTTCCAGCACCACCCGGTCGGCTGAAATCGGGGTGAAAATGTAGTCTACGCCGGACAGGGAGTTGATAACCCCCTCGCTATTCACCGTTCCGGGCAGGTCGAAAAAGATTATATCCGGGACACTGGCGGTAGTGGCGACATATTCGTCCGCCACAGCGATGGCGTTTTCGGGAGAGCTGCACAATACCGGATAGGCTCTCTTCTCCAGTCGCTTGAATTGCTCGAATGCCAGCAGTTTATAGTATTCATCACTGTTTACCTGTTCGGCATCCCGCTTCCGCAGGGCAGCGATGGAGTGTTGCGGGTAGTCGCAATCCACAACCGCCACATCATACCCTTTCAGATAATGCAGGTAACTTGCCGCCAGCACCGTAAAGGTGGTTTTGCCAACGCCACCCTTTTGGGTGGAAAAGGCGACATAGAGAGGTGTTTTCTTGTTGTCCATATTTCTTTCTATATTGGTTTCAATCATTCATTCTTTGAATCTTTCCATCTTGAAAGATTGGTTTATTTCAATCTCGCTTTCTTGTTCTATTGGAATCTTGAAAACTTGAAATCTTGCTTTCAAGAATGCTGGGTTTCCATCACTCATTCCAGCCCTATGGCTATCCATATTTCCAACTTGCTATCTTGAAATCTGCCGCAAATAAAGCGAGAAAAACCACCCGTTTTTAGAACTGTCCGCAACTGTCCACACAAGTCTCTATTTGTCTACTAACCGACTATTTTACAGCAATATAAAACACTGTTACTTTGCACCGGAGTATGAATCACCAAGCAAAATATCAGCAAAACAGGATGGGGAACATAGGGGCTTAACCGCTCCGCTGACCCTAATCCGTTGCAAACGGATTTTCATTTTCGCAGAGAAAATAGCAAGGTGTGTTTTGTATGCTACAAAACCGTTTTAAGTGCCTTAAAACGCCTTGCCCTTGCGGGAAAAAATCACTCCGAAGTCGTAATTTTTAATGTGAGAAAGTATGGAAACAAAGAAGCAAAACAAGGGTGGTCGTCCCGCCCTTGACGACCCGGCGAAGCATCGCCATGTGTTGTACCTCAATGAGCGGGATAACGCCCGCTTCCTCGCCCAGTGGGAACTGTCGGGCGTGGAAAGTAAGTCTCGTTTTATTGCAGCCCGCATTTTCGGCGAGCCGTTCCGGGTGGTGAAAATTGATAAAACGGCAGTGGATTATTGTACCCGGCTGACTGAATTTTACGCCCAATATCGTGGTGTGGCGGTCAATTACAATCAGATTGTAAAGGCTCTGCATAGCAATTTTTCCGAGAAAAAGGCACTCGCTTTTCTCTATAAACTGGAGAAAGCGACCCAAGAATTAAAGGAGATAAACGCCCAAGTGATTGCCTTAACCAACGAATGTAAGGAAGCATGGTTGCCAAAGTAAGTACCGGAAGTAATATGTTCGGTGCACTTGCCTACAACCAAAACAAGGTGGACGAAGAGCAAGGAAAGGTACTTTTCGCCCACCGGATGCTGCAAAGTGAGGACGGTAATTTCAGTATCGGTGAGTGTATGCGTAGCTTCGAGGTGCAGATGCCATCCCACATCCACACCGCAAAACCTATCCTGCATATCTCCCTGAATCCGCACCCGGACGACCGACTAAGTGATGAACAACTGGCAACCATCGCACAAGAATATATGGAGAAGTTGGGCTATGGCAACCAACCCTACATGGTTTATAAACACGAGGACATCGACCGCCAACACATCCACATCGTGGGTTTGCGGGTCGATGAAAACGGCAAGCCCCTTTCCGATAAATTCGAGCATCGCCGCAGTAAACAAATCACCCGTGAGTTGGAGCAGAAATATGGACTTCATCCGGCGGAGCGGCAACAGCGGGGCGAACGCCCCGAACTCAAAAAGGTGGACTACACCGCCGGAGATGTGAAACACCAAATCGGTAATACCGTGAAAGCTGCCTGTTATGGCTACCACTTCCAAAGTTTTGGGGAGTACAAAGCCCTGCTTGCCACCTATCATATATGTGCCGAAGAGGTGAAAGGCGAAGCGAACGGCAAACCTTATCAGGGCATTACCTATTCAGCCACCAACGACAAGGGAGAGAAACAAGGCAATCCAATAAAATCGTCCCGAATCGGCAAATCGGTCGGTTACGAAGCCATCGAACGGCGGATGCAGAAATCCGGGGAGGTGATAAAAGCAAAGCACCTCAAAGAGACTACCCGCCGCAAAGTTGCCGCCGTGATGCAAACCGCCCGCAGCCGTTCAGAGCTGGAACGGGAGCTGAAAGCCAAAGGCGTAGATGTGCTGTTTCGACAGAACGATGCCGGGCGTATCTATGGCGTTACGTTTATCGACCACGACACCCGCACCGTGATGAACGGCTCTCGATTGGGAAAAGAGTTTTCGGCGAATGTGTTTAACGATGCTTTTGCTCTCCAGCCCGACAATGCCAACCGTCAGGAGAGGGTATTCACTCCGAAAGAGCTACACGAACCGTCCCTGCAACTATCCGATGGTGGTATCAGTTCGGCGTTCGGACTGTTTACGGGCGGCAACAGCGAAGAGGACAACAAGCCGCTGCCGCAGAAAAAGAAGAAGAAACGCAGAAACAAAAGAATTAACTAACTAATATAAAATCAATTATGCAACAAGAAGATGATTTGAGAGGACTTGCCAAAGTGATGGACTTTATGCGGGCAATTAGCATCCTGTTTGTCGGGATAAATATGTACTGGTTCTGTTACGGAACATTCAAAGATTGGGGCATCATCATTGGTGTGGTGGATAAAATATTGCTCAATTTCCAGCGTACCACCGGACTGTTCTCCTCTATCCTGTGGACAAAGATTTTTGCAGTGGTGTTCCTTGCACTCTCCTGTTTGGGGACAAAGGGTGTGAAAGAGGAGAAGATAACATGGACGAAGATTTGCTGTTTTCTGTCGGTGGGGTTTGTATTGTTTTTCTTGAACTGGTGGTTGCTGGAGATGCCATTGCCGTCAGTGGCAAGAGCTACATTTTATATCACCACGCTTGCAGTGGGCTACCTTTGTCTGTTGGTCGCAGGGATATGGATGTCCCGATTGCTCAAAAACAACCTAATGGACGATGTTTTCAATTTGGAGAACGAGAGCTTTATGCAGGAAACAAGGCTGATAACCAACGAATATTCGGTGAATCTGCCGACCCGATTTTATTATAAAAAGAAGTGGAATCCGGGTTGGATAAACATAGTAAACCCGTTTCGTGCCAGCCTTGTGTTGGGAACGCCCGGCAGTGGTAAGTCGTATGCAGTGGTAAATTCCTACATCAAACAGCAAATCGAAAAGGGCTTTGCACTCTATTGTTATGATTACAAGTTTCCCGACTTGTCGGAGATTGCCTACAATCACTTAATCAATAATTTAGGTGGCTACAAAGTGAAGCCTAAGTTCTACATCATCAACTTTGACGACCCACGCAAGAGCCACCGATGTAATCCCATCAATCCGGTATTTATGAGCGATATTGCCGATGCCTACGAAGCCAGCTACACCATTATGCTGAATTTGAATCGCAGTTGGATTCAAAAGCAGGGCGACTTCTTTGTGGAATCACCTATCATCTTGCTGGCGGCAATCATTTGGTATTTGCGTATTTATCAGGGTGGTAAATATTGCAGTTTCCCGCACGCTATCGAGTTTCTGAATAAAAAATATGCTGATATTTTTACCATCCTCCGCAGCTATCCCGAACTGGAAAACTATCTTTCTCCATTCGTGGATGCTTGGGAATCTGATGCACAAGAGCAGTTGCAGGGGCAAATCGCTTCGGCGAAAATTCCACTCTCCCGTATGATAAGCCCGGCTCTCTACTGGGTAATGACCGGAGATGATTTTTCACTCGACATCAACAATCCGAACGAACCCAAAGTGTTGGTTGTGGGTAACAATCCCGACCGTCAGAATATCTATTCCGCTGCATTGGGATTATACAATAGTCGTATCGTGAAACTCATAAACAAGAAAGGGCAACTGAAAAGCTCCGTTATCATTGACGAGTTGCCAACGATTTATTTTCGGGGATTGGATAACCTGATAGCCACTGCCCGAAGTAACAAAGTGGCGGTTCTGTTAGGCTTTCAGGATTACAGCCAGCTCACACGAGACTATGGCGATAAAGAGAGCCGGGTAATCCAAAATACGGTGGGGAATGTGTTCAGCGGTCAGGTGGTTGGAGAGACGGCAAAGGTGCTGTCTGAGCGGTTTGGCAAGGTATTACAGAAACGCCAAAGCATGACGATAAACCAGCGGGAGAAATCAACCTCCATCAGCACGCAGATGGATAGTCTTATCCCGGCATCCAAAATTTCCAACCTTACGCAGGGTATGTTTGTGGGAGCTGTGGCGGACAATTTCGATGAACGCATCGAGCAGAAAATCTTTCACTGTGAAATCGTGGTGGACAACGAAAAGGTAAAGCAGGAGACCGCCCAGTATGTCAAGCTACCGCAGATCATCGACTTCACAGACGAACACGGCAACGACCGTATGCAGGAAGAGATACAAGCCAACTACGACCGCATCCGCCAAGAAGTCCGCCAAATTGTCGATGATGAAATTACCCGAATCAAGAATGACCCGGATTTGCGGCATTTGATTAAGGAAGAGTAAGCTATCCAAATTACATATAATGAGGAGTTTATTTGCGGCATTCATACTAAAGTATTATTTTTGTAGTAAATATCGCATCTGAATTATGTCAAGTATTATAAGACCGAGAATAAATGATTTTTATAATATTCCTTTTACCCAAGAGGAGGTTGATTTTGCAATTCCTTTTTTAGAAGAGGATATACCATTGTATGTAGACCCATTCTTATTATGGAAATCTCCATCTCAACAGGATAATGCCTTACATAGTTTAATTACTAATAACTTCAATCATTTAGGCTATTTGGTAAACAAGGGAAAGTCTGCTGATGCTATTAATATTATAATTAACGCATCTGAATGCAATGAAGTTGGTTTGGGTAACTCAAAAACCAAAGATGGAAAACGGATAGGTGATAAGTTGGCTACCTCTTTATTGAGTGTGTTTAGTAATATCCCTCAAATACAAAAATCAGGGTTTACACACTTTGAAGAAGTTCAGTTGTTAGTTGATAATATTTCAAAAGATAGAATTAGCGATATTGCCTGTAATTTCATTTCTTCGTTCTTGATTGATTATACTATTCAACAATCAGAGAAACACGGAATCCCGATTGAGCGTGTAACTCTTGATAGAGTATATAATTCCAAGAAGAATAAGTTTGAAACAGAATCTACGTTCTTACCAATAAATCCCAATACGAAAAAACCTATTTGGTTTGTGCCTAAGAGATGGCTACGTTTCATTCCTTGGATTAATCCTGATGATTATTTTCAAAGCTATTATGCTGCCGAAATAGACAAAGAAAATAGCGGTAAAATTAATCGTGTACAGTTGTTGGACTTTAATCGTCAGAATTACGATTTAGTTCAAACCTATATATCTATAAAGGAACGCCAATTTGAGAACTGCAAAAACGACCCTTTGTTTAGTCAAATCCCTATTACTTCTGCTAAAAGGAAGTTGTCTACTATAATCAAATTGCCATCCGGCAAGGCAGATAATGCAGATAAACTATACGAGAATAATGTTTGTCCATTGTTAGCATCGTTACTTTATCCACATCTTGATTTTGCACAAGAACAAAGCCGGACGGAATCGGGCGTTCTAATTAGAGATTTGATTTTCTATAACAATAGGTCTTTTGATTTTCTAAAAGATATTTATGATGATTTTGGCTCAAAGCAGGTTGTTTTTGAATTGAAAAACGTGCAAGAAATTACACGAGACCACATATTCCAGCTCAATCGTTATCTAAATGATAATTTCGGTAAATTTGGGATTATTGTGACAAGGCACAAGCCTAAGAAAAATATTCTTCAAAATACCATTGATTTGTGGTCTGGGCAAAGGAGGTGTATTTTAATTCTTGATGATGACGATTTAAAAATGATGACACAGGTGTTTGAGAGTAAACAAAGATTACCTATTGAAATTATAAAGAAAAAATTTATTGAATTTATTCGGGCTTGCCCATCTTAATAAACTAAAATATGACGAAAGAAGATGTAGAATTATACAACAGGGTATTTACCCAAATTAGTGGATTGTATAAAGAAATAGGATTATTATCCAAAAAGAGCCCTAATGATGCTGTGAATGCTTTTAAACTCAGATTTATTAATAAAAATCTTGAAGATTCAAACTATTTATTAGGGGATGATAAGCCGTACAAAGATTTTGATTATTTTGGTGAGGATACTTTTCCTACAACAAGTGATGTTGTAATGATGTTAGACCAGTATATTTCAGCTCTTAGAAGACTAAAGACTTGTAATACTGTTTCTAAAAAAATCCAAAGTTCTGATTGGGGTATTGAAGTTGAACAGAGTTTTTGGATGATTAATGGTAAAGATTCAGATATTCATGCTTAAAACAAAAATATAATGGCAAAAAAGAAATCGAATTCAGAAGAACAATGTCTTCCCTCTCAGGCAGATGTAGATAGATATGAAATGTTAGAGAAACTTCTCTCATCAATCTATATTGAAATGAAAGAATTTTCCAAGAAGAAACCGGAAGAGTTATTGAATAAATTTAAGGTGACAAATGTGAATCGGGTTTTGATTCAAATTAAAGACATTATGAAGAATGAGCCAACAAATGAGTTTTTGGACTTGCTGGACGAGGAAGCTTTGCCTTCAAATAGTGATTCGATATTGATTATTGGGCAGTTTCAGGCTGCAATGAATCAATTTCGCTCAAAATATTATAGGAATTATTCATCTGTTTATGGTGATAAAGTTTGGTCTACAAAAGAAAGCCCTAAAGATTTTTGATTATAGAAATTCGATATTTTTCAAATTGTATTAGAACGTTGTAGATGTTTTCTAATGCCCCGATAGCTTTTTCTATCGGTGGCATTTTCTGTTTGTCAAAAGCCAGTTTCTTTAAATCGGAGGTGTAAGCCGTCATAATTTCCGGTTTTGCCATCATCTCTTTTGCCGATTTGAAAATTGGAGCATCAGCCAGTGAAAGGTGCGACTTGGAATTTTTGTTCAGTCCATCTTCGACAGTTACCCGGTACATGGCTTCCAAAAAATCGTCTGACTGCAAATACTCTCGATATTCAGGAACATGGTATAACTGACACAAATCGTATATATCACGAATGTGTTTTGCCAGCAAATTCACCGAATCATCGTTGTATGATAGTTTTACGAGCCGTGAAATTTTATCACAAATGGTTTTTCTTGGATTGACACACAGAATATCGAACCCCTCCAACTGATATTCTTGAATTAAATCTTGTCGGTCTATGTTTTCGAGAAAAGCCGTAATAATTGGTTTTATAGTACGACTGTCAGCAGGATAATACATTTGTTCCTTGTCAGTCAAATCGCAAGACTTTATTTCAACTTCTAAATTTTCTTTCAACCCGACACCCTGAAAAACGTTCTCATACGAAAAGAACAGTTTGCGGAAATTTCCACCCGTTTCCGACAACTCTTCACGATATATGTCAGCATTATGTTCGATTACGAATTTGGACAGCCTTTTATTCAATGTTTTTTCCGCTTGTTTGGATGCCGTTACATCCCCTGTGAAAACGAACAAGTCCAAATCCTCCGAGAACCGTTCTATCAAACCATAAGCTTTTGATAAAGATGTTCCACCTTTGAAAAATACCTTTCCCTTGTATTCGGACAAAGCAATTTCTTTGAGTATTTTACATACCCAATAATCCTTTTCGATATGCGACTGCTCGTAACCGAAATGGTCTGCTGCTAATGCGATTAGCTCTTTAAATATCTCCTTATCCGAATGTAAAGCCATAATTTCTATGCTGTTTTATAACCCAAATTAAATCGTGTGGTAGGTAGAATTGTGCTGGCAATTTCCCGCCGCAAATCATGTTGTCCAATCTCACCCAACATGTCCGCTACTATCTTTCGCACACGTGGCGGGTAATCCTTTGTCAAAGATACTACATTTATAAGTTCCGGCATTGAAAAACCTTTGAAATATTGATTCTTAATGCGTTCGTATATATCTTGTTCGGTGCTTCCGGGTATGTGTTTTATATCTTTTACGGCATCAAGTACCCGTAGATATGGAATGTTGTTTTCATTGAGATGAGCCATAGAGTAGGCTTTTACACATTCAATATCCAAGTTTTTGAATCGGAAGCGACGTACTGGTTTAGGTGTAGCTACGGTAATGGTGGTTGCCACTTGTTCTGTTAAGCCCATCTTATTGTAGATGTATGCTCCGGTAATATAACCATCCAACTTTTGGGTAATATATCGGAACTGTTCATCTTGATATACGGGTAATGAACCTAATCCCAAAGCAGACTTGCGGGGACGAAAATACGCTCCTTTTTCAACTCGCACCAGTACTCCTTTCTTGTTCTGCTCTGACAGTAGTACAGCTACATTTGCCAGCTTGTCGTTGGGAAACAACAAATCCCGGAACGTAAATATACGTCCGGTGTCTATCCGCTCAATCTGCTGTAATATTTCTCTTCTGAATGAAGCCATAACCTCTACTTTTCTGCAAAGTTAATATATTATGTTTTTATATGCAAATACATAACGATTATTATGCCGAAAATATTATGTGAGATTTATTTAGGCTCATTCTCTCGCCAGTGGCGAGAGTTTTTTGTTTAGCAAATTTCTCTCATCACTGCTGAGAGTTTTACGATTCTAAGTGTAGTTCCAGTATGTAATATGAAATTGTGACAGCACTGTTGTCACAATTTCAGTCGATGTAGCAACTTCACACAGACTTCTGCGGACAAGCTGGTACACCTGCGGACACCCTGTCGCCAATCGTCAATATATAGCATACTTAGTCTGTAATTTTGGATGGGATTATTCCCGTAACCACTAAAATTCCAAAAGATTATGGATGCAAACAATTTGAATCCGTCTGCAACGGACGGGCAGAAAACAGATGTGTTGCTTGTCTTGAACAAGCAGACCAACAAAGTAAATGCGGTTAAAGGCATAGACGAGGATGGCAAGTTACAGACCGTTCCAACTACTCAAAATCACAGCAGCGATTTTATGCGTGTGGACAAGAACAGCGACCTGTTTTCCAACTTCTTTTCTAACTTTTTTCGTAAACTGAAAGAGACAGAGGGCTTCGAGTTTTTCAAAAGCGATGCTTCACAAGTAGAAGAGAATGCCAAAACCATTCAGGGCAATGCCGAGAAACCGACACCGGAGGGCGGCAAATTGTTGGATATGCTGAAAGTTGAAAAGCCGGACTTCAACGAGTTCCCGAAAAACAACTACCACATCGACCCGGCAAAAATCGACTGGGATAGCCTGAGCAAAATCGGCATTACCCAAGAGCAACTGGAAAAGTCGGGCAACCTGAATCCCATGCTTCGGGGCTACAAATCACCCTCTACATTCAAAGTTTCGGGACAGACCAGCGATTTTTACCTGACACCCACCGATGCCAAAATCTCATTCTACAACGCACCCGAAGGTTCGGTTAAATTCCGTCTACACGGCATCCAGCAAGAACCGCAGCTTCAACGGCAGTTTCACGGGTATAACTTCTCCGATGCCGACAAAAAGAATTTGCAGGAGATAGGCAACATGGGTGCAGTGGCACAAATCACCGACCCCAAGACCAAAGAGCAAATCCCCGTTTTTATCAGTCGGGACAGACAGACCAACGAGTTGGAGTATATGCGAGCGGACAAAATGAACCTGCCAAATGAAATTTGCGGTGTGAAACTCACCGACAAGCACAAGGAAGAACTACTGGCTGGTCGTCCCGTCCAATTGGATAATATGGTTTCACAAAAAGGCAACGAGTTTTCCGCCCTGCTCCAAATCAGTGCCGTGAAACGAGGTATTGAGTTTCTACCCAAAGAAGTGGGGCTAAATCAACAACAGAGTAACCGCCAATTCCAATGGATGGATGAAAACGGGAATATCAACGCCCCCAAGACTATTGGCGAGGTATCGCTGACCGAGCAACAGAAGTTGGACTTCCAAGCTGAAAAGCCTATCTACCTGAAAGGGATGGTAAAAGACGGACTGGAGCAGCCCTACAATGCCTATATCAAATTCGATAGGGAGAAAGGCAAGCCCGGCTTCTCTCGCACCAATCCCGACAAGGCACAAATTAAAGAGAAGATTCCGGCAAGCGAAAGCCGCACACAGGTGGCGGTAAATACCGATGGTAAGACCAACGAAGCAACCAAAGGAGTGAAAGAGCCATTGAAGCAGGGACAGCAAAAACCGACCGCACCCCAAAAGGAGAAACAGGAGAAAGAGCAAAAAGCCGACAAGCCCAAGAAATCAAAAGGTCTGAAAATGTAAGGCTATGGAAATCATACTGATTATAGCCATCCCCATAATTGTATTGCTGGTGTTTGTTGTATTTTGTCTGAAAACCGATTGGCAAGAGATAGAGCGGCAAAACCAGCAGTACTACATGGGCGACTACCACATTTATTACGACCGCAAAATCTTGCGGCGAATGAACAACAACAATAAAACCAAAGAGATATGATAGCATTAATAGCAGAGAAACCAAGTGTTGCCAAAGATATTGCCCGAATAGTGGGTGCGACACAAAAGTGTGATGGCTACCTCTCAGGTAACGGTTATCTTGTTACTTGGGCGTTCGGCCATCTTGTACAACTCGCCATGCCGGAGGCCTACGGCGTTGCCAATTTTCGCAGGGAGAGCCTGCCGATTATCCCGGCACAATTTCAATTAACCCCCCGCCAAGTAAGAGTAGGTAAGGAGCAGAAAGCCGACCCCGGTGTACTGAAACAACTAAAAATCATCAAAGAGGTATTCAACCAGTGCGATAAAATCATCGTTGCCACCGATGCCGGAAGAGAGGGTGAGTTAATATTTCGCTACATCTACCAACACATCGGATGCAACAAACCCTTTGTACGCCTATGGATAAGCAGCCTTACCGACAAAGCCATTCGGGAGGGGTTGGACAAGTTGCAACCCGGCGACCGATACGATAATCTCTACTATTCGGCACAGGCACGCAGTGAAGCCGACTGGTTAATCGGAATCAACGCCACCCAAGCGTTGAGCGTTGCCGCCGGACAGGGTGTGTTTTCGCTGGGGCGAGTACAGACACCCACCCTGATGATGATTTGTAACCGCTATTTGGAGAATAAGAATTTCACACCGACCACCTTTTGGCAACTCAGACTTACCACCCAAAGTGATGGCGTAACATTCTCCGCTCAATCCGCTACCAAGTACGACCAACAGGCGGAAGCCATCGCCACACTACAACGGGTGAAAGATGCCGGACAGGTAACGGTTGCCAATGTGGAGAAGAAAGAGAGCATCCAAGAACCGCCGTTACTGTATGACCTGACAACACTACAAAAAGAAGCCAATACGAAACTTAACTTTTCGGCAGATAAGACCCTCTCCTTAGCCCAAAGCCTGTATGAAAAGAAAGTGATGTCGTACCCTCGCACCGGCAGCCGCTATATTTCGGAAGATGTATTCGAGGAAATTCACACCCGTATCGCCCTGATGGAGCAATACCCTCGCTTTGCCAACTATGTAGGAGGATTGAGCGGCAGCGACTTGAACCGCCGTTCGGTAAACGATGCCAAAGTAACCGACCACCACGCTTTGATTATCACCGAGAATCTGCCGGGTGAACTCTCCGCCGATGAACGAGCCATCTATGAATTGGTTGCCGGGCGGATGCTGGAATCCTTTTCAGACAAATGCGTGAAAGATGTTACTTCGGTGGTGCTGACCGCTGACGACACCCAATTTTCTGTCAAAGGTTCGGTAATGAAATCACCCGGCTGGAGAGCGGTGTTTTCGGAATCCGACAAAGCGGAGGAGGAAGAAAACGCATCACTCCCGGAACTTCACGAGGGCGACAAGTTAGTTCTTTCCGGTGTGGAACTACTCGAAAAGCAGACCAAGCCGAAACCGCTACACACCGAAAGTAGCTTGTTGGCGGCGATGGAGAACGCAGGTAAAGAACTGGAGGATGCCGAACTGAAAGCCAGTATGCGGGATGCAGGAATCGGCACGCCTGCCACCCGTGCCGCAATTATCGAAACCCTCTTTACCCGTCAGTATATTGTCCGGGAGAAGAAAAACCTTGTGCCGACCGAAAAAGGTTTGGCAGTATATCAGAACGTAAAGGATAAGAAAATCGCCGATGTGGAAATGACCGGAATGTGGGAAAACGCCCTGTCGAAGATTGAAACGGGAGAGATGAACGCCGAGACATTCCACAAGGGTATCGAGGTGTACGCCGCCCAAATCACGGCGGAGCTGTTGAGCGTACAGCTATCCATCGCTTCGGCGGATGAATTCACCTGTCCTAAATGCCAATCCGGGCGAATCCTGTTCTACCCGAAAGTGGCGAAGTGTTCCAATGTGGATTGCACACTGACTGTTTTTCGGAACAAGTGCGACAAGCAACTGTCCGATAAACAAATCATCGAACTGCTTACCAAAGGGAAAACGGGCGTAATCAAAGGGTTCAAAGGCAAGACCGGAAAAACATTTGATGCTGCACTCTCGTTGGACGAACAGTTTAACGTGGCTTTCATATTTCCCGAAAAGAAAGGCGGCACGAAGAAATAGCTAAAAATCCACTATATTTACCACCGAAGTTTTGTTATCCAGCGGTTTTAAGCCGTGAATAATTGGAACTTTAGTGGTTACGCCCGGAGGGATACCGGGCGTATTTTTTACAAACTCTTTATGAATTGGTAGGTCGTACAAACCACACCGCCATCAAGCACCACGCTTTCCATTAACTCCCATTCCGAGCCGAGTGTTTCACCAATGAACGCCACACCACTACCCAGCATCACTGGAACAGTATAAACAGTCAGGCTATCCAATAAACCGCTTTTGATTAACGAAGTAAGTAACTTGCCACCACCGACAACCAACATATCGGTATCTGCTTTCATATCTCGCACGACACGCAGTGGGCTATCCGTCAGAAACTCTACATTATAATCCCGTGTAACATTCGTATCGTGGCTGGAGACCACCAAAGAGCGTTTCTCTTTGTATGGCCACCCGCCCCAATGTTCAAAAATGTAGGTGTAGGTGTTTGCCCCCATTAGGAGCGTGTCGGCAGATTCACACAAGTTGGCAATGTGATTCTTTACAGATTCAGGAATCCAGTCCAATTCATGGTCGGGCGTTGCGATAAACCCATCGAGAGATACGGCGATATACGCTCTAATTTGCTTCATATTATCAGGTATTAACAGTTTCAAATCCTTGCAAACTGTCCGCCAACATCTCAAAAAAGAAGCGTGGAACTCACACTATTCCGACACGAGGCACTAGTATACCTATGAATAGAAACAGGCAAGCCCACGCTATACAAACGTACAGCATAGACATTGCGCTGAAAATCTCTATTCATTTGAAAATTACCAGTTTTCGTGTCGAGACGTTCTGCGAACGAATATGATATATATAAAGACGATACCACAGCCAAGCCGCTTAATCGCCGTTATTCTCTTATTTAATTGCAAAGATAATCAAACTCGCTCAAACTCTTGCTATAAAAGAAGAAATCCTGTCTTATCTCACGACAAAACAGGATTCAAAAATAGATAACTATTGAAAATCTAATCCGTGCGTTCACGAATCAGTTTGTGGACATCACTTTCCCGGTAGTAGCACCGTCCGTCCAACATGAGGTAGGGCAATATCCCTTTCTTGCGGTAGCGTTGCAGGGTTTTGGCACTCACTTTCAGGAACAGCATTAAATCCTGATTGTCCAACAGCTTTTCACCATCGAAGCAGTTGTGATGTGTAATCATGCGGTCGATTTTCTTATCCTGCATATCGAACCTATCCATTATGCGTTCCATCCACGCCGTAAAATCGTCTCTGTCTATATTCATAACGCCACCGGATTAAATAATACCAATCATAAAGTAACTTTGGTTGGAGGGGTCTTTTATAATAATATCCCGCTCCCGCATAAATCGGATGTAGCTTTTGGCTGTCCGCTCCTTTACATCCAAAATCTGCTGCAACTGCTCGCAAAGGTCGATGTAAGTCAAATAAGTTTGCTTGCCGAATAACTCACGGGCTACATTTACCAACTCCTTTTCTTTGCGTTTCTCTTTCTCTTCACGGGGCTTTTCGCCCTTATAGGTGTGCATTCCGGCGACTTTATCCCATGCAAAAAGCATCAGTGGAACATCGAGCGGGCTACCGTCCCGCACTTTCAGAGCCTTGACAACCGACATAGCGGGTTCATCGTCTTTTTCGATGGATAGGATAGTGGCTGCTTTGCGTTGCAGTTCACTACCCAAGTGTCCACGCAGTTTCAAACCATTGGGGACAAAGTGAAGCACACACAGGATGCAGGTGTTATAGATACCTGCCAGTCGGTAGAGTTCATCTATCACCGCCACGCTCTCCACTTCATCGTTGGCACTCTTCACAAGGTCGGCGATACCGTCAATGACAACCAACTGAATGCCGCCATATTGATAGTAAAACTTATCCATACTCTGCACAATGGCGTTCAATCGCTCTTTGCGGGACATTCCCGTCAGGCAAAAGGCTTTCAGCTCTTCCGGTTTGTCCGGTTGTTTGGCACGGGCAAGCAGATTGGTTACATTCTTGAACAGTTGCACTTCGGACTGTTCGGTATCATAGAGCAGCACCGCTTTGTGTTTGCTGTTGGTTGTTATTTCGATTCCCAATGTATCTACACCGGAATCTGCCGGACAGATACATCCTGCCACCATTGCGGCAACATAGTTACTTTTGCCCGTACCCTCACCACCCGTGATGCCGAACAAATTACCCTGTGTCCCCAGCGGAACATCCCCGGCGGAGATTATCACCTGTGCTTTTGCCGGGGGATTATTGAAGTCTATTTCGCACGATTTAAGCATAATCAATGTGTCGCTATATAGGTTCTCTAAAAAAACAATGAACAGTTTTTGCAAATCCTCCCGACTGTTACCCAGCCGGAAGTAGTCGGAAATATCTTTCTCCTCTTTCGTCCCGGCAAGTGGCAACAGCAATCGTTTCACTCCAAATTCAGCCAACATCTTTTCCTGTTTGGCGGAACTCTCTTTACCTGTCTTATCGGTGTCATACAATAGGATGATATGTTTGAAACGAAACGTCAATTTGTAAATCAGTGTCGGCGGTATTGTTACCGTTTCGCTGTTGAAGCAAATCGCATGGAATCCGTGTGCTGCCAATGACATCACATCTTTTTCGCCACCCGTGATAAAGAGTGTGTCGCCCTTGCTGGGTAGTTGCTCCAGTCCGAAGCAATAGTTGTCGCCGAAGCTGCCACCATACAGAAAGCGGGTTTTTGAGAACGGGCGGTACAATTTGATATACCGTTTGCTTTTGTAGCCGAACATCGGTTCTGCTGCCGAAGCGGTATAGGTGAATGGTGTTCCATCGGCAGTTTCACTGCTGAAATCCCGGAGCGAAACAACCTTGTATTGCTCCAGCACATCCGGTGTAATGCCATATTGCCCCCAGTAATCCAGCTCTGCGGTAGTGAAACGTTGTTCCCGGAACTGGTAGGGCTTGTTCTCCTTTTCCGGTGGTTCAGGTTGCGTTTCGGCAATCTCCCGCACGGGATATGGAACAGGCACGGGGGTTTCAGTGGTTATTCCAAGTCCTAAATCCCGGTCGATGGTCTCCAGTATCTCCACAAAGCCGGACGGGTTGTTGCAATCTATCCCTTTGAGTATCCCCACAAAGAAGAAGCAATCGCCGCTATAACTGTCGTTGCCAAAATCTTTCAGTTTATAAACACCACTCCGGCGGTCGAAGTAGACGTTGCAGGATGCTTTATTGTCGTCATAGAGCGGATTCAGGAAGTTACGACCTATGCGCCAGTTGCCCGGAATGTAGTGTTTGAACACCGACAATCCTTTATTTGTCCTGCTTAATATTTCTTCTTTCTTTAACATATACTTTATGGCTCGTTATCAGGTTATCAACACACTCTTTATCTCTCTTAATCAGCCGCTCTTCCAATACTCGTTTAATCTCACCGATTTTATAGAAATACCGACCTCCTAAGTCTGAATAGCTGATTTTCCCTGCGGCTCTCAGGCGTTGCAGTGTCCGGTCGCTGATTTTTAAGAATGTGCAGACCTCGTAACTATCCACCCAAATTTCATCTTCATTGGCATTATCGGCTTGCAGATGATTGAAGATATAATTGGCAATGGCAGTGATTTTCGCATCCAATTCCTGATACGTTTTTGATTCAAATGTTATTATCTCCATCTTGCTAACTAATTGTTTTGCTGCAAAGTTCGAGAGTTTGAAAAGATATAATTGCACGCTTCATACTATCATAGTAGTTATTTTTTCGAGCCATATTTTGGAGTTTTCAACCGAAAAAGAGACAAAAAAAGTGGCTTGCCATTCGACAAACCACCTAAAAACAAAAAATACCATGTTATTACTAACATAGTATTTTTAGGTGTGTAACGTGTTGTTATAGAGAATCGTCCTCGTCCATCTTTTTTGTCAGGGCTTCCGTCAGTCGATTAAGATATGATATACGGTCTTTCTTTCGCCTTTTCATGGCTATATAAGCTGCGTAATAGTCTCCCAAATCAATGTTAAACACCGCACCGAGATAATCCATCAACTCTTTTATCTCGATGTTCCCGTGATTAATATCTCCGGCAGCAGCCAGTGAATAGCCTATTTCAATTAGTGCAACTTTCTTTCCAGTAAAACTGATAGGGTTTTTAAGATACTTTATCCGTGATTCCTCTAAATGTTTCTCTTTGCCGATATTCTGCAACCTCTTATACAGGAAAATACGCAGCATTTCATTGGCAAGAATCTTTGCTATCTTATAGTCGTATCCGGTTGAGAAATTAGGGTCTCTGTCGTAACGTGAGCTATCCGAATGCAACCGCACATCCGCCCGCCCTCTGATGAAATAGTGTTCATCGTATAGTGTAGACTTGGAACGGTAATATTGGTAAAAATCCAAATTGCGATTAAAGAAATAGGTCAGATTATCCAGTTTCTCATTCAAGTATGCGGTAACGACTTCATCACTACCATTGGGAAACTTTGATTCAATCTGATAGACTTTATCAAAGAACAGCAACCGCCCCAGTATCTCCGGCTTCTGTGTCTTGAAAAACGCAATTTCTTCCTCTTCTGACGCAAATGTATAGTTCGTTATCCGTTTCCGTAAATCTTTGAGAATGTTTTCTAACCGGGTAATCATGGCGAGAGAGTTTTCGATAATATCACAATCGTAGAAGTCGAAGTTGTCAATCTCCGAATCTATTTCCTGCAATATGTTGTCGATGTATTCTCTCATGCAGTCCATTTATTTTAATGTTTTTTGAATCCGATTTAGTAGAGATTTGATGATTATTCCATGAAACAGTCTGATAACGAAGAAATACAATCGTCCGAACCAGTTGTTATACTTCACAACGGTAGTAATTCGAAGCTCTTGTTCGCCATCTTTATGTTCTCCACACCACATAGATACGTGAAATGTCAAATGTTTGTCAGGCATTCCCCATATAATTTCATTGCCGTTTCTTTCGCATATAGAATCGGAAAAACGACTTGTAGTATCCAATCCCAAAGGTTTGACAATTGCATTTCTTAGCTTTAGTAACCAATCTATCCAAGCTGGAAATTGGTTAAACGCCATATCAAAGAACGCATCAGGCGTGATATTCTCTTTAGTCTCAACCTCTTTCGAGAAAGAGTCTATGTAGTCAGCAGGGAGATAATTGTCAATTAAACCGCCCTTATCTATTTTAATCTTATTCATATTATCATTTCAATCCGTTTGATTTAAGTTTTTGATAATAGAACAGATAAAGCTGTTCCAATTCTTTTTTATCCATATCAGGAAATAACTGTTGCCCTCCGACAAAGATTGCATATTCCAAAAGAGTGGTGTTTCGGGCTTCATCTTCTGCCATACCTAACAACACTCTCTGTTTGGTTGAATATTCAATCCGTAAATCATCTGCCTGCTGAACATACTTTTCGACAATAGGATTAGAAAACCCCCAAGCACGTATCACCTGCTCACTTTTATGCGACCGTTTATGCGACCGTTGGATTACTACATTGCCAATATATTCTATTCGCTCTTGAGGTGATGATAATTTATCGGCATCTTCAATTACTTGAATCGTGTTTACCTCCAACCAATACTTCATCAACGCTGTAATGTAGCCATCAATGTTTCTGAAGTGGTGGTAAAATGCACCTTTGGTAATTTGCAATAATCCGCACAGGTTATCTATCGTGATTCTTGCAAAACCATCTTTTGCTAAGACATCAAGACCAACTATAAACCACTGTTGTTTATCTACTTTCTTCATATTTCACATCCATACCATAAAGTATGGTATGCAAAAGTAATCACTTTTATCGAATTAGCAAAAAATACAGAGAGCTAATCAATAAAAGATTTATCAGAGTAGAGAGCAAACCTCTACTCTGATGATAAACTACTATTTACTCAGTTCTTGTAAAACTGCTTTTCCTACTCCTTCGGCTGACTGGGGATTTTGTCCCGTAACAACTCTTTGGTCTACTGCTACGTGAGGTAACCATAATCCTGATTTTTCAAATATAGCCCCCCGCTCAATAAGTCTTGATTCCAAAAGAAACGGCACAACATTATCCAAATTGATTGACTTTTCTTCTTCGTTGGTGAAGCTATTTATTTTCTTCCCTTTAACAAGGTATTCACCATCACTCATTTTTATATTTACCAGTGCTGATGGCCCGTGGCAAACTGCCGAAACGATACCCCCGGCTTCATATATTTTACGGGCAATTTCAGCAGCTCTACATTTGAAGGAAAGTCCCACATTGTGCCGTGTCCACCAGCATAATAAATTGCGGCATAATCGGCGAATTGCACATCTGATGGTTTTAATGTATTATTTACCTTTTCCTGATATGTTGGGTTTTCCCAAAACATTTTGTTGATTGGGTCGTTTAAGTCAAATCCATCAACAGGAGCTTTACCACCCTTAGGGCTAACAAAGTCAATTTCATATCCTGCATCTATCAGTACTTTCCACGGATGTGCAACTTCAGATAAGTAATACCCCGTTTTGTTTTCGGTGTTTCCAACTTTGTCGTGGCTTGTAACCACAAATAGAATTTTCTTTTTCATTTTTGCTGAATTTAAGTTATTATTTTGCCCATGCACCATAAGATTGAATGCCGAAGCGACCATTAATAGTGTGAAAATTATTTTCTTCATTTTAGATTCATTAAATTGTTGATGATATTTCTTGGATTGATTTTCTGTTACCAACCTTATCAAGAGTTCGAGCGGGATAACCTACTGCAATAATTGCTACCGGCACTTCATTCTGCGGTAATTGCAACAATTGACTACATAACGCTGCGTCAAAATCGCAAACCCAGCATGTGCCTAACTCTTGTTCGGTTGCTGCCAAAACAAGATGTTCCAGTGCAATGGCTACATCTACATCGTAATGGTCTTTCCCATCATAATTTCGTTTCCACGACTGATTACTGTCTCCAATGGCAACAATATAAACAGGAGCTGCCGTAAACCATTTGGCAGCATAGCACTTTTGTAATAAAGTTCGCTTCTCCTCTGTTTTTACAATCAGAAATTTCCACGGTTGAAAATTCGCTGCTGATGGAGCTAAACGAACACACTCCATCACATAATCCAGTTTCTCTTGTTCTACCTTATTTGACGTAAATTGTCTAATAGAACGTCTTTTTGAAATTAATTCTAATAAATTCATTATCTCTTGTGTTTTTATTTGATGGCAAAATTACACCGAAACTTATCCATGTTTTCAGTACTATTTTTCGTTTTTATTGTATCTTTGTGGCATGAGAAGAGAAAACTTACATAAACCGTTCGATATTATATATCAGGAATTGGACGAAAGCCCATTGTCAGAACATAAGCACTCATTTTTTGAGTTGGTCTATATTGTGTCTGGTACAGGTTTGCAGTGCATCAATAATAATGTCTTTGACTACCATGATGGACATCTGTTTTTGATAACGCCGTCTGACTGCCACTCCTTTGATGTACGTACAACAACAAAATTTTTCTTTATTCGATTTAATGATATTTATCTCAAATCAAATATGATTGCTCCTGATACAAAGCAACGACTTGAATTTATTCTTGACAATGCCAATCATAAACCCGGTTGCATCATCCGCAATCAGGGAGACAAGCCGCTCATAAGACCTTTAATAGAAGCTATTTTACGAGAACATATTAATAAGGATTTATATCAGACAGAACTGGTTTCACAGTTAATAAATACATTGATTGTTGTTGTTGCCCGTAATATCGCCATGTCATTACCTGAAAAGGTAGATGTCTGTACAGAATCTCGAACGTTGGATATTCTTCAATATATTCAAAGCAATATCTACTATCCCGAAAAACTGAAAGCTCCAGTAGTGGCGAAACACTTCGGGATTTCAGAGTTTTACTTGGGGCGTTATTTTAAGAAGCACACACAAGAAACGATGCAGCAATATATTATTAACTACCGTATCAAGTTAATTGAAACACGATTGCTTTACAGTGACCTTAGAATAACTGAAATAGCTGCTGAACTTGGCTTTGCAGATGAAAGTCATATGAATAAGCTATTCAAAAAATATAGGAATATTAGCCCTAAAGAATATCGTACCACACATAAGAGATGATATGTCATACTATATAACAATAATATTGTGCAGGCGTATTACACGATTATTATTGAAGCAAGCGTGAAAGTTTGGGTGTAAGGTGCAAATCTATATATAGATATAGTTTGCACCTTACACCAATGCTTATACATTATGAATCAAAGATTTGGTAGGTTCAAAAACTTATTGTATCTTTGAACCTGAGTTTTAGGCAGACATTGGTCCGACAACGGACGACACAACGCTATGGATGGGCTTAACCTAAGTTGTACCCCCTAAGACATCAAAAAAGAGGCAAAGCACTGAATGTGTGAGACATAAGAGAGCAGGTTCATTATCCCTCTCCGCTGAACACTAAAGACAAATGGTGGAAAAACTAAGACAAGTCCCGTAAAATCAAGGTTTTACGGGACTTTTTGTTTCTTGCCTTGCTTGTATAGCTTTAGCTTCATAACTTTGTCACGTAAAGTAATCTATAACCAAAATGGGGAATACATTAATTGTAGCTGCAATCGGAAGATTACCTTGCTTTACTTCTATTTGCAGTAGGTTCGTCGTGACTAACACAGCAATCACGATAGCCCGTAATGGGCACAGGGCACAATCAGTATTGCGGTTGATATAGTTTTTCTGATAGCTGTTTAGGATGACACACTCTTTAGAACGAAGGCTATCAGACCGATGCCTATTACTACCGCCTCTCCTATCAGATAGCCCGATGCCATGTTGAACAGGATGCGATGGTATTTGGATACTTGGGTGTTGTGCCGATGCCGGAAGAGTATTGCACCGCAAATGAGGGGCGCGATGAACAATAGAAAGATGAGTCCGAGACTTCCCATACCCGACCATTCGCCAAACACTCCCGTGAACATCGTCATGAGTAGACCACCATAAATAAGGAAGAGCGCAAACAACGACATCTTCGGGGCATGGGGCATTTGCTCCCTGCGCATCCTCCTGAGCAGACAGAAATAGAGCACCACACTCGTCACGGGAAGTATCAGGTAAATAAAAATAAATATGAATAAGGTTATGTATGCCATGATTCTCTCTTGTGCTTATTCTATTCATGCGGCACTAATGCACCAACGGAAGCAAATGGGCAATAAGGATTGGGGTTTGGATTGTCCGCCTCTTTAATTCTCAACCGGGTGCGGTTCAAGTTTAAGCGGAATGCCAGCCAGCAAGCATCCTCGTAGATATATTCATATACCGGGTATAGATTTCCGTCTTCATCCTCGTCCGTCTCGGAAGCACCAAATTCGGGATTCATGTTTTCTGCAATCCCGGCTATCGAGACGGTTTTGTATCGCCGTTTGTTCAACGATTGCAGGTTGAACTTAATCTTCGACTTGTTCAAGAAACTTAGCTCTACTACCTGCTTCAAGGTGTCGCACTCATATACAAAGTGATAGCCCTTGCAAGAATCCGTCTCAATCAAAGACAGGTTAGTACGGCTTTTCGACTTTTGCGAATTAGTTATTGCATAACCATCGTGCAGGCTAAAAGCTAATAATAGCAATATACCACCTAAAAACAGTCTTATTCTCATGTCGTTTTTATTTTTCCGAAAACACAGCTGGACGTTACCATCCGTTGCTACCAATTTATTTATAATTCTTCTGCCAAACTAATCGCTGTAACGGGCGACGCATATATATAGTCTTCATTTTTGGTAATTACATCTGTGAGATTGCCTTCATCGTCTGCCACTTCTTCGGAATAGTTGGCAAAGGAGCGAGTGTGCAGAGTGTAATCTTGTGATATATAGTATAGTGTTTGTGTTAGAGAGTCGTTTTCTCCCCAATCGACACCTGCAATTATATATCCATCTGCGGGAGTACCATTCTCGCTGACCTTTATTAATAGCCAACACGGTAAGATGATCTCGCTCTCTTTCTTTTGCATTTGCACGTAGTATATAAGCATTCGCTGCGATCTTATATCCGGTAGTCTTTTGGCGAAAATCATCTTTTTAGGTTCTACCAATAGATATTGATTTTCTCGATTTCGGATAGGCAGGGTGTTGTATTTAAAAATATGATTCAGTCCATGTTTATTGATTGAATCTATTTCTAAAATGCATAAAGAATTAGCGAGTTCAAGATGTTCATAATCAAAAGAGTATTTCAGGGAGTCGATAGAATTAACCTTATTCCATCCAATAGGAATATTGGTAATCGGAACGCTATCGATTAAATCGACGACACTTGGTTTCGGATGCACATTCCCGTGTATTGGCATCTTTATATAAACCCAAGATGTGATGAGTAGCAAGATTGCTATAATATTTATTTTCATATCCCCTTCACCGCCTCAATATCCAACCCCGTACATTCCGCTATCACTTCGTCGGCAATCCCTTTTTCTTTCATCTTGCGGGCGATGTCGAGCGTGCGTTTCTGTTCTTGCAGGGCGTTGAAGAGAAGGGTGACGGTTTGACTGATGGCTTCGAGGAACCGTTTCTTCTCCGTGCGCTTGGAGAAGTCCACACCCCAGAAGGTGGAACGCTTACGGTGCAGGATGAGGTAGTAGATGCCCGCATTTATCAGTGCGGCAATGATGTCGATATGAAGCCCGGTGTCCTTGAAGAGTTTGTTATATCCGGCAAAGACTTCGGCATAGAACACCTCACGGTTGGCAGCCAACCGCCGGGTGGTGGCGTTGTCCTCGGAGAGTTCCCAGATGAGTAGCTTCTGCATCTCGGGGTCGTTGTAAAGTTCGGTGGTGAGGCGGGTGAAGGCTTCGATCATCACCTTCTCGTTGCCGGTTTCCAGCGGGTGTTTGGGGTCGAGCAGGTCGGAAATCCAATAGTCTACCGATGCGGCGTAGAGCGAGAGTATCTTCTCCACCGAGGTGTAGTTGCGTTTGAGCACATCCGCACGGATGCCTGCTTTCTCGCCAATGTCCACTATTGTGATGCTTGCCAATCCTTTCTCTTTCGCCAATTCCGACACTGCCCGTAGGGTAGCCTCTTTCAGTTCGTGGTACGTGCGGCGCACTCGTTGCTTCTTATCTTCTTTCATATCAAACGATTATCTTCTATTTGGCTCAAAGGTAATGATTTACTTGGAAATATTCATTGCTTCCATCAAGGTAAAACAAAAAAGAGACAAATATTTAGCGAAACGGTTTTCTTATAGATTTAATTGCTATATTTGCGATCTGTCTTTATATAAATGTAATAAAAAATATATAGTGTTGAATATCTGTATTATACTTATGTTTTATATGAAAATAAATTCTTTATAAATGTTATTTGTCTTTGGCTTATACAGGAGCGTAAATGTACTTCCGGCTTATATTGATATATAATCTGATGAACCGGAGACACTTCTCTATCCGGACGGGAAATGAAAAATAGCCCGGTAATAGATCACTGTTTAAATAAAATGTTGGTATGGAGCACTCGTTCGCCACGCACCTGATAGAGCAGGGTACTGACCTGAAAATCATAAAGGAGCTGAGGCATAATAATATAAAGACGACCGAGATATACGTCCATGTTAGCAATCCATTAGTCACAATTAAAATAACTAAAAACAAAAGAATATGAGCTAGGAAAATATTACTTATTTCGGTGAAATAGATAATCAAGAAGGGGATTATTTTGAAGGTCATGCAACGCTTGGCAATAAAGATGTCAAATTGGATTTAAACTTCTGTAATTGTGCAGGTAACCTAGATGGCTGGTCGGCAGAATTGGAAAATTATCTTTCCAATCTTCTTAAATATAAGACAGAGATAGACAAAGCTATATTAGATGATTATGAAAACGGCGGACAGTTGCTATGTCTTATCTGCTTTTGGGCAGATATATGAGCAAAAGAAATATTTTACTCTTATGGGACAAAAGTTCACAGTTATCGTAAATGATACTTTGGAAGATATTCAACATGCTATCCTACAACCATATATAGGTGACTGGGAAAAGCGTTACAGATATGATCATTTTGGATATAAAAAGTAAGTGTCTAACAAGCACCTATATAGTGGCACGCTGCTAAACATTATCCGCCAAAAACAGAAAAGAATATGGAAACAAAAAATGTAAATAGCTTAGCATTAAGTTACATCAAAGGTCTAAAGAAAGCATACGCCGAAGTTGGAGGAAAAGATGTTTGGCAAAATTTAGAAACTGTCGCCTTTGGTGCAAATGAACAAGATATACAGGAATTGAAAGAAATATATCCGGAGGTTCCAGACTCTTTGATTGGTCTTTTAAAATTGATTGATGGTACTTACTTCCGAGAATATGAAGGTGACGAAATTACAATGTACTTTCTTGGCTCAGATGTAGAGGATGGTGAATATCCTTACTATTTGCTTTCTGCCAAAGAGATAGTTAAAAATAAGAATATAGCGTATGAGTATTATGCAGATTATGTGAACAGGGTATGTGAAGAAGATGATGTAATAATGGATGATCGAATAATCAATGATGCTGAAAGAATGAATTGGTTGCATTTCTCTGATTGCATGAATAATGGTGGGACTTCGCAACTTTTCATTGATTTTTCTCCATCAGAAGAAGGTGTGAAAGGTCAGATAATAAGATTCCTGCATGATCCCGATGAAATGAAAGTAATCGCTGACAGTTTTGACGAATATCTCAAAATGTTGATGGATAATGAATATGCCTTTATCAATGAAAATAGCATTGATGAATAAGAATATGCGGATAACAATCACCTTAACTGCTAAACGCAGTTAGCTGAAACCCATTATCAACCAAATAAATAAAATAAAGAATGAGTAGACTCGTATTATTTCTTATCGGAGTTTTCACAATAATGAGTGGTCACTCCCAAACCTCTACAAAGAACGCAGCTACAATGAATGGCGTAGATGATATCTATCGGGAAAACATGCAAGATTCCGTTCTGGCTACGGGTTGGTATTTCGTTGAAAAGGATAGCATCGGTTTTGAACGACAATTGGAAAAGACAGAGGATGTTTATTTCATCAACCCCCATCCCATTGTCGTTGCTTCCAATTTCAAGAAGGTGGCACTCGAAAAGAATATATACAATGATTTCTACTTATCCATATCGTTGGATAAAGTGGGTACTCGGGCTTGGGCGGAAGCCACCTTGAAAGCGACCGGGCGAAAGTTGGGATTTATACTCAACAATCGTTTGCTGTATGTTCCGCATATCAACTCGCAGATAACGGGAGGAATGACAGCCGTCAATTCAAGCAATTACACGAAGGAAGAATATGAGGAATTTAAAAGACTGATTGGCACGGGTGGGCAGGCACAAACAACCCATATAAAAATAGAATAGAGAAAGGAAACAAACGAATATGAATGGATATATCTATTGGTACTATGCAAATGCCTATTTGTTCAGTCTTCTGATAGGATGGATGGCAAGAGGTAAGGGGATGGCGGTTTATCTGCTCCTTTCATTCAGTCCGCTGTATGCACTTTATGCGCTCCCGGTGATGGTGGCGGAGCGGTATTTCGGCATGACCGCCGTGCATCTCTTCCTATTCTATCCCGGCAGCAAACAGTATGCAAAGTGGGAAAACGAATACAAGAGAACGTGTACGGACTGGAAGAACCTATTGGTTACCCTCTTCTCGCTGTGCTGCATGACGGCAGCAGGTGTACTTTTATTTGGCAACAACGCTTGATTACGATATTGAAAAGAATATAACCATAGGACATTAGCAATCAACAAAGAGAAAAAACATGAAACAACTTTTATCTATCATTCTCATTTTATGGACGGCACTGTCGGCCCATGCGCAAGACATGGAGTATTTCATTCCCGAACCGAAAAGCATTCCTGCTGCGGAACTTCCCAAAGAGATAAGCTACAAAGGCGAGTTCCTCACCTGCATGGTGTGGACGGACAAGTTGGGCGAAAACTATCTCGTCACCAGCCAATCGCCCATGCATGAGGAAGAACCGCCGGATGCGGAAGTAATAGTCTATTCCAAAGAGATATACGCCAAGCATTATGTGAGAAAAGGAAACACCTTTTCCGTACTCTGGCAGCTCTACGACTTCCTGAAAGATGCGGAGTGCATACTCAATTTAGACTACCTGTGTCCGCCCTATATAAACGACCTCGACAACGATGGAGTTTGCGAAACATGGCTCCTCTATCAGTTGGGATGCCGCGCAGAGTTCTCAACGATTGCCATGAAGCTCATCATGCACAGCGGAGCGAAGAAGTCCGCCATCCGTGGCGAAAGAGATGCGTTGTTTCCCCGGACTTACCCTCTTCCCTCCATTTTGGGTACTTACCGGATGGATGATAATTACAAGGCATTGCCTGCGGCTGTCCGGGATTTCGGAATCATCCTGTGGCATAAGTTTCAGGTGGAAGAACTGGAGTGAGGCACGTGATATGAATAAGAAGAAAATAAGAGTGAAAGCATATATGAAATTTCTAATCGTCATTTCTCTGCTGTTCTGCGCCTTTCCGCTCATGTACTCTCATCCAAAACAAGGAGAAGAGGCAGCAGTGTGTGGGATTCAGTTTATCCCAAAGGAGTTCAACGATATAAAGTTGGGGTATAATCAAACTGAAATGGTTAAAACCAGCCCGGGGTATCCCAATGACGTAATAAAAGCTAATACAATGGCAATTAATACTCCCACCATGATCTATTATAATGACTGTGATAGTCGTTTTAAGCCTGTGATTCCTTTGAGTGCCATCTATGCTGTAACATTAGAAAGGTCTTTGAAATATATACGTTTAATATCTCAATTAATTCATATCAAAAATATAGATAATGGTGTTGAATTTTCAGGGGAAATCTTTAAAAAACGGAATCCCAATATAGATGAACACCCTCTTGTTTCGTTGAATGCTGCTGAGAAAGAAAAGGAGAGGCAAGAATTGATAGAAAAAGCCCAAAAGCTCACAGATGAAGAGATTGATAATCGCGGCTATGGTATTGGTGAGTTTATTAATGTGAATATCATGGAATACGTCGATTTCTCTTTTTTGCCCGGCAAATATGAAGTATGGTTGTCATTCAGCGGATTAGAATCCAATCATACGGTAGTTGAGATTGTAAAACGTAACAATGTGAAATAGATAGATTTTAGGATGAAACGATACATATACATCATAGTAACCATGCTCTGGGTGTCTTTCGCTATAAAAGGGCAAGACGCTGGTAAGTTCCGGGGCGATAGAGCCCGTCGTTCCGATCTTATGGGAATGGATAACTTTCAGGAGGGGTGTCTTACCAAAAGTTTGGAGCTGCGTAAAGATAGTTTCTTTTATAATTATAGATACAGGAGAGTAGATATCCATGTTCACTTCACGGAAAGAATTATGCCCAATATAAAATTCTCCCAGCCTCTCACCACTCATGTTCGCGGAACGGTATCTGCGGGGAACTCTGATGAGCTATTGGTCGCCTATATCCGTCTGATGTTCGAGATAGACGGCACATTGTACACTACGAATATAGAAACCATCAGCGACTTGGATAATGTATTTCACATTTCCTACCCGGACTATCTGAGCCAAAGTCCGAATGTAAAAAAGCTCCTTCTGATTGAACGGGTTGGATTTATGCGGCAACTCATCAACATCGACTCTCTCGCACACGGTGGAGTACTGAATATAACCTTGCAGCCGCAAGCCGCTTTCCCAACTGTACATATCAGGAAAGGGGAATATTACATTGACTTAAGTCCCTTGGAAAGCGAAGGCTGGAAACTCCCTGCACCCTCTGTTGGCTTTCATGATTTTTATAAATCCATCTGTGCCATCCTGCATGAATCGAGTAATAACGACATGACACTGCATCTTAAGTTTTCAAAAGATGGGATGTTGGAAGAGGTTAATGGAGAAGATACCTATGGGGGCATAACCTGTTATCTGAAAGATTTGAAATGGCGACCAGCCCGGCTATATAACGGTAAAGTAATACCGTTGGATATATCTCTGAATGTGGTGCTGGATGTTGCAAAGTAATAAATATCCCATGAAACAGAAATACCTCATACCCTATTTGTGTGTCACTCTCCCAATAGTCGGGATGATGGCGGTACTCTTGTTCCTAACCGGGCAGACGGATAGCCATGCGGCAATTGCCGTGTATATACTTGTCGGATGCGTATGGATTCCCGAAACGCTGCTGTGGAACTGCTGTTCAGGCATTGGTGCAAAGCTCCCTATTGGCAAATGGCAGAACACGTAACGGCCATCAATATCAGCCTTCTACTGACAGGGGGATGTATCCTGCTGGGCAGTAACCTATCGGATGCGTGGAGTTACGGACTGGCATTCGTTCCGGCTTTGATACCTTATACAATCGGTTTCACCTATATCTATTTCTTTGCCCGGCGCAATGAGACGGTCTATCTGCTGGAAATGTGGAAAATGAAACGGTACAATGAGGTGAGCAATATCTCTATCATACTCTTGATATTCTTTGTCGGGATGTACTTCGGTTTTGTGGCAACTTATTATGTTGTTATTTATTATAAAAGGAATTAAAAAGGAACGATAAATGGAACGACAGCAACAAAGTAGGAGTATGAATTGGTACAAGTATTGGTATTATACTATATTCTTTATATACGATTCCTTTAATAAGAACCGTGATGAGAATACGGTTTTTTCGGTTGGCTTTTTCAGTACAACGATATATAGCCTGATTGCAACGGTACTTTGTGTTGTGAATTATTTTATTTGTAGAACAGGAGTATTCTCTCACATTTTAGCTCACATTCTATACATCGTTATTATCTATCTATTTAATGGATACTTATTCTGGTCTTACAGAAAAAGCAGGAAAGAGCATAGTTTATATCGTGAAATCAACAACCATAAAAAGACTATTGCATTTGTTGTTTTCACGATTGTCGCTTTTTCCGGCAGTTTTATCTGTCTGATCCTCTTAAAAGAATACTTCTTCTATATATCAGAGAATTCATTAACTCTACGAAATTGAAGATATAAGGTTTTCAATCTATTGAATATCCATCATTTTTCAATACCTTTGCACATCTTTATGACGAGAATAAATACATGGAATATAACGTCGGCTTACTATTTTTTGCAGTCAATTTGATATTCATCGTGACCAATCTGCATGGATGGATACTCAAACGATTTTACATACCAAAGGCTTATGAGACAAATTATGCAGCCCTGTTCCCAGCTCAGCGATTAGTGGCAGCATTGTATGCCATGCAGGTGTTTGAATTGCCCTACCTGCTCCAGATCGGTTCGGCGGATGCTCTCTTTTATGTGAATGCTTTTTCCATACTATTCTTTTCGTCAATGATGATTATCATGGCAGAGGGTTATTTCTTTCTGCGTTATTTCACGAGGCGACAACTGACACTCTTTTTTCTTCCCGTAACTCTCGTATTGCTACCTTTACTTCTTCAGACTTTTGGAGCGATCTCATTACCCCAAGGATATAAATCATGGATGTTTATAGCGGTCACTACCTTGTTTGCAGGCTACTTCTATCTTAATATCCGCATAACTATAAAGATACGTGAAGCCATCCGCCGTTTAGATGTGGCAGAATATTCGTCGGAGAAGGATTTCCCGGTTCGTTTTGCAAAACGAATTCAGTGGTTGCTTATTTTTATTTGCGTGACGATGTATGCTTGTTTTGTGGCAGATAGCGTGTGGGTGAAGCTTGTCCGCGATCTTTTATTTATTGCAATAAATGTGTGGTTTGCCCTCTATACACTGAATCCATGGCGTACTGCTTTTAGTGTCGAAGAACTGGAGATACTGGAAGAGGACAAAGACGACCGTTCGGTTTCGCAGTCTCACATGAGCGCAGAACGGTATGCCGAATTGAGCGCCCGTATCAAAGAATTGATGGAAAAGGAAATGGCATTCAAAAATTCTCACCTCACCTTGGAGCAACTAATGATCGACATGAAGATTGATACCAATCGCAGCTATGTAAGTGAAACCATAGGCCGACTGGGTTACAAGTCATTTTATGATATGATTAATCAATATCGGGTGAAATATGCCATTGATTATATCCGTTCCCACCCCGAAGAACAGCTCAAGAAGATCGCTTTGGAGTGCGGATTTAGTACCCAATATGCAATGAGCAAGATATTTCGTACCTATCGGGAAAATACTCCATCCTCTTTTAAAAATAGTTGATAATTAATCGTTTGCCTCTCATGTTGACGTAGATGCAAATATTAAATTTCCCTGTGTTGACGCACAGGCAAATGGTTCAAACGAAATCTCCGCACTGCTGAAGCCATACTCCGTACATTTGCGCAATGAATTGTTCTGCGCAAATGAACCCATTCGGCTCTACACTGCTAAAAGTAGTAGCGCAGTCATTCAGAATAAAATAATTATATTAAAAAAGAATGAGAAAAGAATTTATTTTGAACCGTGTGTTATTAATGCTGATTCTTGCAATCGGCTTTGTGTCTTGCAGTAAAGAAGAAAATGGAGTAGATTTACCAAAGGATAATCACTTCCTGAAAGAAGTAGTAGTAGAGCGAAAAATAGCGAGGGCGGATATAATCTCCGGACTGGATAAGGCGTTCCCCGAACTTAATATAGCTACTTCACCTCTCGCCCTGCTGATTAAAGATGTAGAGGTGGCGTCAATTACCTACAATACTACGGGAGTAGATGGCGAACCCACCGTTGCATCGGGTGTAGTGGCGATGATTTCCGGTACTAAAGAGTACAACCATCTGCTGAGTATTCAACATGGTACGCTCGATATGGAGGAAGCTCCTTCGCGTCAGCTATTCTATTATGAGATGGCTCCCGTGATTAGTAATCATGTGGTGGTGATGGCCGATTATCTTGGCTACGGTGTGAGCCAGACAGCCGATCGTCAACATCCGTACCTGCACAATGAAAGTACAGGACGTGTGTGTGCCGATATGATTGAGGCAGCCCGTGAATATCTTGCCGGGAAGCGCATGAAAGAGACTGCCGACAAGGTGGAACTAATGGGTTACTCACAAGGGGCAAACTCTACGATGGCAACTGTTTATGAGATGGAGAAACGTGGGCAGGGTTCCCGCATCAGTGCCGTACATGCCGGAGGAGGTGCCTATGACCTTACAGCTACACTTACCTCATTTGTGGCAGGCGGAATGGGTAACTATCCCCGCATGGGCTATATTCCTTATATCATTCGTGGACTGAGCTATGGCGAGCAAATTACACTGGATGATGCTAAAATTTATTCACCTGTACTGATTAAAGCCGGAGGTGTGGAAATGTTCAGCAGCAAACCACTTTCACAGTGGCACGCATTGCTGGGAACAGATATCACCCAAATAATTAATCCTGATTTCTTCGCTTTTCCAACTTTTAACGGTAATGCTGATATTATGAAACTCTTTGCAGCCGTAGAGAAGAATTCTTTGGTAAAGCGCGATGCTGCTAAGACGGCAGTAAAGCTATATCACAGCCGCGCAGATGACTTTGTTCCTTACAGTAATGCTGTTGCTGCGCAAGGCAAGTGGAGTAATGCGACGTTGACAGACCTTACTTCACAGGGACACATTCAAGCCGGAATGGAGTTTATGCTTCGTTATATGGGGCTGTGGAAATAACCACTCTTCGGCGTTGATGAATACAAATTATGCCACTTTGGCACTTTTACCACCAGCTTTTTATCTCTGAGGAAAGAGTATTGGTAACTGTTGTTCCAACGTGGCATATTGTATTTCCTGAAAGTATTTGTTGACGTAATATCTCAAAACTTATTTTTCGTTTTTTATTCCTTTCCTTACCATTAACCTTTAGCAGCAAGCCAACTTATAGATTGAGCATTTTGACACTTTGCATTTCTAGTCCGTCGAGAATGTACTATTTCCGTGCAGCTGCCGGCTCTAACGGAAATACGCAAACCAAATATTATAAGTGCCAGTATATAAGTGTGGTATCGAAATATTTACATTCCTATTAAAGTGAAACAGCTCTCAGAAAGCACACTTATAGGAGCGAAAGGCAACACTTATAGGAGCGTTAGTTGTAGGTAGTAGGTCTTTTACCCGTAGGTAGTAGCTATATCACCTATAAGTAGTAACCCTATTGCCCGTAGGTAGTAACCCTAATATTGCATAAGAGCAAAAAAAAGCGAGAAAATATGCAGTATTAGCGCATGTTAATAAGCTACTTATCCATGATATTTCCTAAATGGGCTCTCTTACTAAATGGTATGTGATACAAAAATCATCGCATAGTTTCTTTTTGGCACGCAAAAGAAGTAATCAATAATCATTATGATATATCATACCGATTGCATCAAAATAATATTTATTTTGCGATAGACATGAATGCAAATGATAAGCATGAGTATCTCAAACTCTCCCGCCTGAAAGGGGGAGTACCCCGTAGGGGGGAGGGGGTCTTACATAAGCAGAGAGTAACTCTGCAAAATACGAAAACCCTTCGGATGTAAGACCCCTCCGCCCTACGGGCACCTCCCCTTTCAGGCGGAGGAGTTTGAGATACTTTAGTTCAAAACCGAAAGGAAACAAACGAGTTCACAAAGTTCTGCGCAATACCTCTACGTCGCATGGTAACCTTATTTCATTGTTTTCTTGTCTACTCATTCATTCATTTGTTTATTGCTTTTCTTTGGTTGGCAATAAATTAAATAGAGTATCAAAAAAAAAGATTACTTTTGCAGAATAAGAGTAGAAAGACACCATGAAAAGAGTTGTAACCCTATTATTAACCATCCTGTCGGTTTTATACTATAATACTTGTGCTGCACAAGAGATTATTTCTAAGCCAATGCCTTTTTTCTCCGATTTGACTTCTAATGAAATATGGGATATTTTTCAGGACGATACGGGATATTTGTGGATCGGCACTTCCAATGGAGTGGCCCGCTATGATGGTTATCATCTTCGGTCTTTCCGTAATGATTACCGTTCACCTCATTTGCTGACGGATAATCATATTTCCGATTTTGCCGAAAACGAGCAATATGTATGGATTGGTACGCGTAAGGGTTTGAACTTATACGATAAGAAGACTTTCAGAATGCTCCCTACACCCGATAAGGAACTTTGCCAAAAGAATATAGAATGTATTGTTGCAGGAAGAAACAAGCAAGTTTGGATTGCTTCCGGCGAATTTGTTTACCGTTGCGATTCGCTTGGAAACATTCTTAAGAGTTATTGTTTAGGCGAAATCTTGAATCCGGGAAAAACGGCTCCCGTGGTAAACAGCCTTTATGAGGACAAAGCGGGGACTATATGGGCACTGTTGGGCAGAGGAGGGTTGTGCCGCTATGATACGAAGAAAGACACCTTCACGTTCTTTCCGGATATGATAGATATCGACTATTTCATTATGTTTCAGGATAAGAACGGAAGGTACTGGATTGGTTCATGGGGAGACGGTTTTTGGAGATTCAATCCTGAAGCAAAAGGAGCGGAATGCTTTGTTTGCTGTCCTATAATGAACCAAAAAAGCGGGAAGACTGAAGGGCTGATATTCAGTATCACACAAGACGACTCGTTCAACTACCTATGGGTGTTGTCCTATAATGAACTGTATGCACTCGATGTATCGGACGATCAGAAAATTATTCCTGTAGATATTGAAGATAAAGTAGATACCCACAAGATGTACACTCGTATAACGAAAGATCGTGAGGGGAACCTTTGGTTGGGTTCCTATGATATGGCAAATTTGGTTAGCTTTGACCATTCGGGTATTCGTCATTACTCGGTGCCGCAACTTAAAAAAGATTTGGGCTGGGACACCAATATCCTTCATCTTTGTATGGACGAAGAAGAAGTGGTTTGGTTCAGTCAGGATAGGTTGGGGTTATGCCTCTATAATCTGAAAGAAGATGCGTTAAGCTATCCCGATCTTTCCGGTCGGATCTCTGAGATCAATATGATGACAAAGTCTTACAGGCGGATGGCTGTGTGGATTAGCGACCGTAACCGTCCTCACCTGATGCGATTGGTTCGCCGGGGTAATACACTGGTTACGGATTATGAGGTGATGCTCGACGCTATCCACAAAAATTGTGGAGGCGTGAACCAACTGATGGAAGATGCTTCTGCCAACTTATGGGTGATGACGGAAAACACCCTGTTCATATTTCCCCCCAACCATCGTCCTGTACTGTCTAAAGACTTGAAAAATATCGGCTTGACCCATCTCTCGGTCGACCAGGGGGGAAATATGTGGGCAATATCCAATACCAATCAGGTGCTACGTTTGGAGTTGGATACTGATTTACGCATTCATCAACCCTCCGCTTCTTTTGCCGCGGCATCAGAGGAGTCGGCTCAGTTTTCCTGCATCGACTACGAAGGGTGTCTGTGGATTGCTTCATCATCGGGGCATGTTTTTAAATCGGATAAAAGAAAAGAGAAGTTTCAGTTGGTGCCTTTAAACGGCGCTTTAGACGACTGTACCATTCTGAAGATGCTGGTAGACCGGCAATATTTGTGGATTGTTACCAACAAGAAGGTGTTGAAATACAACTTCCGCACTCAAACCTTCCTCGATTATGCAACTACCGACCTTAATATCCGGGTGGATCTGTTCCGCGGGCAGGCGGCATGCTCCGACGGGGCAAGAGGCATCTATGTGGGTGGTCACAACGGCTTTATCCACATAGATGGCAAAGAGGAGACGGGCATGTATCAATCGGATATATATCCCGAAGTGACTGATATCCGGGTGGGTAACCGAAGTGTCTTTTTTGATAGTGAACCCTCCAAAAATACTATTCATAAAGTGTTTTTCGCCCCCAATGAGCACAATATCGAAATCTTCCTCTCTTCGCTGGAGTACGGTTTGCAGGAGAAGAAGCGCATTGCTGTCAAACTGGAAGGCGTAGACAAGGACTGGGTGTACCTCAACGCCGACAAGCATTCTGCTTTCTACAATAAATTGCCGAAAGGAACCTATACCTTCCGAATAAAATATGCCGATGAGGCAAACAACTGGACGGAAAGCAACACTCCGCTAACCATTGTCCAACTGCCTGCCTGGTATGAAACCTGGTATGCTTATTCCTTCTATTTCCTGCTTGCTTTGGGGGTGGCTTATGGTGCGCAACGTTATTATCTGAACTTGCTGGACAAGAAGAACGCCATCAAGCTGAAAGAAGAATTGTCCAATATCAGAAATCTGGCTGCGTCGCCCTTTGAAGCAGCCGACAAGAAGTTCCTGCAAAAGATAGCCGACATTGTAGAACTTCATCTTGAAGAAAGTAAATTCGACCTGGATATGCTGGCCGGAGAACTAAATATGTCTAAGTCCACCTTGCATCGCAAGATAAAAGCAATTACAGGACTCACCCCGCTCGACTTTGTACGAAACATTAAAATGAAGCAGGCCTGCCGGATGTTGTCCGAACATGAACTTTCAATTTCGGAGATTGCATACGCGTTGGGTTTCACCAATCCGAAGTATTTCACGAAATGTTTCAAAGAAGAGTTCGGACTTACCCCTACCGACTTCCAGCAACAGATGCAAAAGAAGGAGTAAAATCCTGTCAAGAGGGTATAAAATAGTTGCATGGTATGATTTTTACACTTCAGAGCCGTAAATTACTCCCCTAAGTATGAGGAACTAACAGTTTCTTTGTTCGTGTTTCATCAACAACTAATAAACATGAAGAAGACAAAGAAATTGTTATCGTTCTGTATTCCCGTATTCTGTTTGCTATGTGCGGGAAACCTCTACGCTTCCGGTCGTGAAGTTCTGCTGAATCAGGGCTGGAAGTTCTATTTGGGCAGTGCGGCAAATGCCGAGCAACCTATATATGATGATAGTCAGTGGCGCACGTTGAACCTGCCGCACGATTGGAGTGTGGAACCCGTTGCCCGGCAATGTGAAGGTATCACTATCGGCCCTTTCTCCAAATTAAGCGAGAAGCGTTATCCGGCTCACCGGCAAATGGGTGGCGGTGCCTGGGACGTGGGACAAACTTTGGGCGGTGAAGGGTGGTATCGGAAAACTTTCACCCTCCCGAAAGAAAATGCCGACCGGTGCGTTACCCTCTACATCGAAGCGGCTTCTTCGCAATCGGAAGTATGGATAAACGGTGTCAAAGCCTACTTCAACGCTTATAGTTATACTCCTTATAAAATAGATATCACCCGATACCTGAATGCTCCGGGCACTCCGAACCTGATTGCCGTAAAAGCCGTGAACAATGGGCATAACAGCCGTTGGTATATAGGCTCCGGCCTTTTCCGCAACGTTTGGCTCATTACGACGGACAAACTGCATCTTGAGAAATGGGATACTTATCTGGATGCATCCCATTGGGATAAGAAGCAGGCACAAGTACATTTCTCTACGCTTATTCATAACAAGAAAGGTCTGTCTGCCGATGGAAATGTGACCTTGAATATCCTAAGTCCAGATGGAAAAGAGGTTTATCAATCCATACTTCACACAGATTTGAAGGACGGAACGGCAGTAAAAGCCACTTTCTCTTTGGATAAACCTATGCTGTGGTCTGTAGATGCACCTAACCTATATACGGCAGTCATTACATTGAACGCAGACGGTAAGGAATACGATAAAATAGCGATACCTTTCGGTGTCCGCACTTTGTCTTTCTCCACTGATAAAGGCTTCTTGCTCAATGGTGTGCCGATGAAATTGAAGGGGGGATGTTTACATCACGACAATGGCTTGCTGGGTGCCGCCGCCATTGCCCGTGCCGACGAAAGAAAGGTAGAACTATTGAAAGCCAACGGTTACAACGCTGTAAGATGCTCGCATAATCTAGCTTCCGAGAACTTCCTGAACGCTTGCGATCGTCTGGGCATGTTGGTTATTCACGAAACATTCGACCAGTGGTTGTCGGCCAAGCGCCCCGAAGACTATCACCAATACTTCAACGAATGGAGCACTAGCGACCTTTCCGCTGGAATCCGCCGCGACCGCAATCATCCTAGCATCATAATGTGGAGCATCGGCAATGAAATCCCCGACCGCGCCGACGAAGCAGGCATCAAAGCTGCCCACCAACTGATAGAAACCGTACGCCGCTATGATACTACCCGCCCAATAACCGCCGGTGTCAACTGGTTTTGGGATCGTCCACAGTACAAATGGGAGGAAGATTCCCACCGTGCCTTCGACTACCTCGATGTATCGGGCTATAATTATATGTGGGATCGTTATGAAAGCGATCATGCTGCCTATCCCGCACGCGTCATTTACGGTAGCGAGTCTTATCCGAAAGAGTTGGCACAAAACTGGAACCTGGTAGAAAAGCATCCTTATATTATTGGCGATTTCGTTTGGACTGCCATCGACTACGTTGGCGAAGCTGGTTTGGCACATGCCCTTGAACTGGCCCCGGGCGAACATAATCCTCAATTTATGGATTGGCCTTGGTACAATGCTTGGTGTGGAGACCTTGATCTTTGTGGCGACAAGAAACCGCAATCTTACTATCGTGACGTCATTTGGCGCCAAAGCCCTATCGCCCTGGCAGTGCATGCCCCCATTGCCCCGGGAAAGAAGGAAGTGGTGAACGGTTGGGGCTGGACGGACGAATACCTCAGTTGGAACTGGGCAGGACTCGAAGGTCGGCCTATGCGGGTAAACGTATATAGCCGCTCACCCCGTGTAAAGCTTTTCTTGAACGGTAAGATGATAGGCGAGCAAGAAACCGATAAAGAAACTTACACCGCCACATTTGAAGTTGCTTACGAACCGGGCGAACTCACAGCGCAAAACTCAGATAAAAAGAAAGCATCCGTCAGCCTGAAAACAACGGGAGCACCCGCTTCACTAAGGCTGATACCGGACCGCACCCAACTGAAAGCCTCACCGGAAGACTTGTCGTTTGTGAAGATTCAGGTGATTGATAAGGATGGAAACGAGGTTCCCGATGCCGTTGTTCCGGTATCTATCCGGCTGACGGGGAATGCCACCATTGCCGCTTCGGGTAATGGAAGCTATGCCGATATGGAGAGTTTCCGCTCATTAACCCCCAAAACCTTCCGTGGCAAAGCCATCGCTATTGTCCGGCCGACAGGTGAGAAGGGCGATATTTGTTTGACTGTTTCTGCCGAAGGACTAGGTGAGGCGTCAGTGACATTGCAAGCGGACTAACAGATTGACCTATAGAACTTACTAGAGTTTCAACTTATTGGACTGATAGTTTCAATGGGTTGGAACCGGGAGTTTCATGCCTTGAAACTGGGAGTTTCATACGTTGAAACCAGTAGTTTCACACGTTGAAACTAGTAGTTCTGACTGTTGAAACTAGGGGTTTACATCATTGAAACTCGTTCGATGTCCTATTAGAAGGCACTTGACGCTTGGTGTCCGGCGTGATAGATCAAGGGGAAAATAAAGTATCTGTCACGGGTATCTATCACGCTGTAATAACTTGAATAATAGTTGTATATCACCTGTTCCGTGATAGCGTGACAGATAAAATCACTTTTTAAACTTTGTGGGGGAAGAAAGTAATTGATTCCCCAAGGATTTATTTCATTCATACTTAATACTAATAACTTTTATGAAAACATTGGAAATTATTAATCGCAGTAAAAGAAGACAAATGCTGCAACGATGGGCACTACTCGTTATTTTTATACTTGGAGTAGCCGTGCATGCAAGTGCACAATCCTTTACAGTGAAAGGAAAAATCACAGATGAAAAGACAAATGAAGCCCTGATAGGCGTCTCCATCATGGAGAAAGGCACCACCAATGGCGCTATCACCGATTTGGACGGCAATTTCACCCTGAAAGTAGCTTCGGCAAATGCAGGTTTGAGTATCTCCTACATCGGTTATGTACCGCAGGACATCAGTATCAATGGAAAAAGCTTACTCGTTATTCAGATGAAAGAAGACAGCGAACTGCTGGACGAAGTAGTCGTTGTAGGTTATGGTGCACAGAAAAAAGCCACTCTTTCCGGTTCCGTCACCAGTGTAGGAGGGGAGAAGCTCGCAAAAACTCCGGTTACTAACGTGAGTCAGGGCATTGCCGGTCGTCTGCCGGGTGTGGTTGCCGTATCCAATACCTCTGAACCGGGTTACGACGGTGCCACGATTACCGTACGTGGTGTAAACACTTTCGGTAAAGCCGACCCGCTCGTAGTGGTCGATGGCGTACCCGGACGTTCACTGGAACGTATCGACCCGAATACCATCGAAACCATGTCCGTGCTGAAAGACGCCTCCGCAGCTATCTATGGAGCGCAGGCCGCCAACGGTGTTATCCTGATTACCACCAAGCGGGGCAAATCGGGCAAACCTAAATTGAGCGCCACTTATAATTATGGTATTACAGCTCCTACCGTCATTCCTAAAATGACAAATGCCGTAGAATACGCCACCCTGATGAATGAAATCGACCAATATGCCGGCAACAAACCCCGCTTCTCGGATACAGATATGAAACTTTATGCCGACGGTTCCGATCCTTGGGGACATCCGGACACCGACTGGTTCAGCGAAACCCTGAAGAATTGGTCTTCGCAGACATACGCCAATGCCACGATTGACGGGGGTACGGATAACGTGAAGTATTATGTCAGCGTATCGGCCAAAGGACAAGACGCTTTCTACCGCAACAGTGGCTCGAAATACAACCAGTACGACCTGAAGATGAACCTGGATATGAAAATCAATAAATACATCGATACCTATGTCAACCTGACCGGTCGTATGGAAGATCGTCATTATCCCACCCGTTCTGCCGAGAATGTGTTCCGTATGCTGATGCGTTCTAAACCAAACTCTCCCGCTTACTGGCCCAACGGCTTGCCCGGTCCGGATATCGAATTTGGTGATAATCCTGTGGTGATCTGTACCAATCAGACGGGTTACGAAAGAGACAAACGTTATGTGCTCAATGGCGATTTCGGCGTGAATATAAAGGTCCCATACGTCGAAGGTCTTTCGCTCAAGGCAACGGCTTCTTTGGATAAAAGTTTCCGCTTCCGTAAAATCTGGCAAAAACCTTGGTATCTGTATTCATGGGATGGTAGCTCCAAGGATGCCAACGGTCAGCCTGCACTTGTGGAAGGTAAAAAAGGATTTAGTGATCCGCGCCTTACCGAGTCAATGGAAGATAACTTGGGTGTGTTGTTGAGTGGCATTGCCAATTATACCCGTACATTTGCCAATGTTCACGATATAAATATTCTGGCAGGTGTGGAACGTATTACCAAGGATGGTGATTCTTTTGAAGCTTTCCGACGCTATTTCCTCTCGGCTTCTATCGACCAGCTGTTTGCCGGAGGTCAGAGCGAGATGAATAATACGGGTACTGCCTATAAAGAAGCCCGTTTGAATTATTTCGGACGCGTCAACTATGCTTATAAATCCAAATATCTGGCAGAGTTTGTATGGCGTTATCAGGGTTCTTATATCTTTGATCGCTCCAATAAGTTCGGTTTCTTTCCGGGTGTGTCTTTGGGTTACGTCATTTCCGAAGAAAACTTTTGGAAGAAAGCCCTTCCTTTCGTCTCTTTTGCCAAAGTACGTGCTTCATGGGGGCAGACGGGTAACGATATGATTGATCCTTATCAATACCTCGCAGCCTATACCTTTAATGATTTGATGTTTGTGACCAACAACGGCGCTACGCTGAATCAAGCCCTGAAAGAAGGAGTTGCCCCCAATCAGAATGTAACCTGGGAAACTGCTACACAAAAGAATATCGGTATCGACCTGCAATTCCTGCAAGGCGATTTGGCAGTGACCATCGACTATTTCCACAACAAGCGCACCGACATTCTATGGAAACGTAATGCTTCCGTACCTTCGACATCGGGATTATTGTTGCCCGATGAAAACCTGGGCGAAGTACAGAACCAAGGCGTAGACTTCAATATCGATTATCGGAAACGCTTTAATGACTTCCGCTTGGGTGTAAACCTGAACGGCGTATATGCCAAGAACAAGATACTCTTTTGGGATGAAGCCGCCGGAACACCCGAATATCAGAAGTCTACCGGCAAACCTATCAATTCAGGGCTTTATTATGAAGCCATCGGCATCTTCAAGAATCAAGCTGAAATCGACGCTTATCCCCATTGGGCCGGAGCGCGTCCGGGAGATATCATCTTTAAAGATGTGGATGGCAACCAAATAATAGACGGCAACGACCGTGTGCGAAATGATAAAAGTCGCACACCGCGTTTTACAGGAGGTTTGAATATTGATCTTGGTTACAAGGACTTCGACCTTTCTTGCCTGCTGCAAGGCGCCTTCGGCGGTGTGTTCTATCAGACTACCGAATCGGGTGACTTTGCCAATTACCTGAAGAGCTTCTACGACAATCGTTGGACCGAAGACAACCCGTCTGCTTCCTATCCCCGAACCTACAACCGCAGCAACGAGTACTTCGTCAACCAGCAGAACACCTTTTGGTTGCACAAGACCGACTACGTGCGTCTGAAAAACATCGAACTGGGGTATACCGTACCTTCCGTATGGAGCAAGAAAGCCGGCATCGAACATGTACGTGTCTACATCAATGCCTACAACTTGCTGACCTTCAGTCCGGATATGAAAGACTACGATCCTGAAAACACCAGCGGTTCCGGCTATAACTACCCTTTGAATAAAGTAATCAACTTTGGCATTAATCTTACTTTTTAAAAACCGAAAGACATGAAACATTTATATAAACTGATCCTGTTGGTATGCCTGACATTGACGGCATGCAACGACAACTTCCTGAACGTAGACCCGGTGGACCGTTACTCGGATGCTGTGGTATGGACCGACGAATCCCTGATTACCGCTTTTGTAAACAACATCTATGAAGGGCAGAAGTGGGGATTCCACACCGTCATGCTCTCTTCACTCTGTGACGAGTCTATGGAGGTTTGGGCATGGGAAAGCCAACCGGTCGTGATGAGCGAGTTAAGTCCCAGTTATCAAGGCATACTTGCTCCTAACTTCTGGATTATGACTTTCCACAACATCAACTGGAACAATCTCTATAAAAACATTCGTTCCTGTAACATCTTCTTCGAGAATGCCGAAAAGTATGCGTTGGAAGGCGATGCGGTCGATCGTCTGAAAGGAGAGGTGCATTACCTGCGTGCTTATTTCTATTATTGGTTGATGAGCCAGTGGGGTGGGGTACCTTTGATTGAGAAGTCTTATACACCGTCCGACGAATTGCTGGTAGCTCGCAATACCTTCGAAGAAACTGTCGACTTCATTGTAAAAGACCTGGATGCCGCTGCCGCTGCTTTGCCTCTTACCGGGGATAAGGCACGTGCTACGAAAGGTGCCGCCCTGGCATTGAAAGCCCGTGTCCTGCTCTATGCGGCAAGCGATTTGTATGTATCGCAATCGCAGTGGGCTTCAGACTACAAAAATCCCGAATTGATAGGCTATGTGAGCGGTGACCGCACCGAGCGTTGGCGTAAAGCGAAGGAAGCAGCCAAGGCAGTTATGAACTTAGGCATCTATCACTTGTATGGTGAAGCCGGAGGATGGGCAAGCATGGATGAAGCGTCACGGAACTATGTCGATATCTTTCTATGCCACAATTCGGACGAAGACATCATGTTGCAGTATTATGATTATGTCAATCACAATAGTGGCGACTTCCAGTTGCCTCGTGTAGGGTTGTTCAATAGCCCGAATGGCTTCCACGGTTGGGGAGGCAATACACCGACCGGTCAGCTGGTCGATTCTTACGAAATGAACGATGGAACAAAGTTCAGCTGGTCCAATCCCCGGCAAGCCGCTCGTCCTTATGAAAATAGAGATCCTCGTTTCTATGCCAGTATAATGTACAATGGTTCTCATTGGCGCCAGCGTCCTGACGATGCCATCGGCTCCGATCCCGACGGTATTGTACAGACCGCATTTTACCAACAAGCCGATGGCAGTTATAGCGCGGGATTGGATACCCGTCAGGGACCGATCGAAGACTGGAACGGAACCTATACAGGCTATTATATGCGTAAGTTTCTTGATCCTTCTGTCAACCATCAGTACGACAAGCAACCCTATCCCTGGCGCCAGATACGCTATGCCGAAGTATTACTGAATTATGCCGAAGCCTGCCTCGAACTGGGTGAGGAAGACGAAGCCCGCCAGACTATCAACCTGATTCGTAAACGTGCCGGCATGCCGGACATACCTTCTACCGAAAAAGGGGATGTGCTGATGGAGCATTATCGTAATGAACGGAAGATAGAACTGGCATACGAGCAGCATCGTTATTTTGATATCCGTCGCTGGATGATTGCCCCTGATGTCCTTAAACCTGCTCAGGGAATTGATATCCGGTATGCTTATGGCTCACAAGAACCTACCTATAAGATTATTCAAGTGCAGGAAAGAAAGTGGAACGACAAGTCTTATTTTATGCCGATTTATCTCGATGAGATGAATAAAAACAATCTGTTGATACAGAATCCCGGCTACTAGCTCTAATAGATAGGTATAGCAATTATATAATTCACTCTTATGGTTATTCTTTTGTGAGCTGACGAAGGCTGTTTTCATTTGAATTCAGCCTTCTTTTCTTCCTATTAAGCAAGAAAAAAATGCTTTTCTTCCTTTTTCGAGCGGAAGTTTAAATAATTTATCTATTTTTGCTTCTCACTTACAAACAAAAAATAAATGAGAGCTTTTGCGCTTTTCTTCATTATACTTCTTTATTCGACTTCGGCTCTGTCAAAAGATGTACAGGCGGATAGTCTGAAAGCATTGTTCGCGCATGCCAAAACACAAAAAGAACGAATGTGGCACTGTTTGAATCTTGATAATTATTACCGGAATTATCTTTTTAAAGATTCTATACCACTTACCCGTATTTTGCTTGAAGAAGGTATTAAGGCAAAAAACGAATATATCATCTCGGATGCACTGCGTAAGCTTGTGATGGGAATAGATAGAAGAGAAAGAGTGCTGACAAATGATTCAGTCATTTATTATCTGGGACTAGCCGACAAAGTTTTGACGGGTGAACGTAAACGGAGTTTTATTACAGAAGTACGCTTAAGGCATATTCGTTCTATCGCCGATTGGGTGAGAGATGAAAGACAGATTATTGAAGAACTGACGGCGATGTACACTAATTCGGATGAAAACCTCAAGGATATCTATTTCCAGATAGAACGTAATTATGCTTTGGGAATGGCAGACGCTTTGTCTATCTCGGACCATAATATCGATTCTTATCGAAATGCGTTGCGCTATTTCAAACGTTTGTTTGAGCTGATACAACAAGTGCCTCTTGAATATGGTGCTGAAATACTTTTTTGGGTGAATGATAATATATATATTGTCCACCTCAACTCCAAAAATGATAAAGAGGCGGTAATGTTCCTAGAGAAGATGATGGATATCCTCAAGCAATATAAAGAATTACCTGATGTCAAGGCGGATGTTTATCAGAATTTTGAGTTCGTCCATTCACTTTATTATTTGGGAATGGCTCATTTCCCTACAATCGTAGGTTATAATAAAGCGCTGGATTGTTTAAAGAAGATGGATGCAATGAATCGTAAAAGAGGTGATTTGATTTCATCTTATTTTGGCTATCAAGGATTCTTTATTGACGTGAAAGATTATAAAAAGGCTATCATGTATGGCGATTCGATTATTGACTTTTATAAAAACAATGATGTATCTGTTGCCGAATCTGTGATTGCTAGTACTTATAAAGAGCAAGCTGAAAGTTTTGCTGCTTTGAAAGAGTATGAAAAAGCTTATGAGTTGATGCAGAAAAATTATCAGTTGAAAGAAAAAATCATGGATGGAGAGACGAAGAAACTTCGTGCAGATATGGACGCCCGCTATGATTTGAATCATCTTGAACTGGAAAGAGAACGTTTGACTTCGCGAAACCGTAAAGTAGCAATCATTTCCATCCTTTTTGTTTGCGCTCTGTCCGTAGCTTGGGGTGTCAGTCAGCGTTATCATCTGAACAAACTGAAACGAATGCAAAAGAAACTGATAGAATCGAATAATGAAGTGATAAAGCAGAGTGAAAGAGCTCAGGAGAGTGAAAAAATGAAAACAGCCTTTATCAACTCGATGTGTCACGAGATTCGTACTCCGCTGAATGCGATTAACGGATTCAGTAGTTTGTTGCTCGATGAATCGATAGACATTGAGTGTAAGGAAGAATTTCCCGGGTTGATTCAGCAAAATACAGACTTGCTTACCGGTTTGTTGAACAATCTATTGGAAGTTTCCAACTTGAGCAGTTCTGCCGAAGGACTTCCGATGGAAGAGGCTGATTTAAGAGGTATTTGTATGCAGGAGATGGAAAAAATAAAATCTGTTGCAGGCAAAGATACGATTGAATACTGTGTGGAAGATATGGAGGAAAATTGTTGTAATTTCAAGACGAACATACCCTACTTTTCACAAGCCATAGCTCATTTACTGGACAATGCCAATAAGTTTACGGAAAGTGGGCGGATTACTTTGGGCTGCCGTAGAAATGCTACCGGACAATTAGAAATAAGAATTACCGATACGGGTGTTGGAATTCCGGTTGAAAAGCAAGAGTGGGTTTTTGAACGTTTTACCAAAATGGACGATTTTAGACCGGGCACCGGCTTGGGGCTTTATATTTGCAGGCTGATTGTGACACGACTTGGAGGGACTATCCGGATTGATAGTGAATATACCGAAGGAGCGAGTTTCGTGATTACATTCCCCACATAAATAGATTTTAGTTTCATGCATATTTAATCTGAAATTAGGAATACCAATGAAGACACATTCTATTACCGGAGCTTTTTTAGCTCTTCTTCTTACTACAAGTTTATCGGCTTCCGCAACCGAAACAGGAAGTCCGAAGCCTTTTTTACCACCATTAATGGGGTGGAGCTCGTGGAATACCTATCGTGTCAATATTGATGAAGATTTAATTAAAAAGCAGGCCGATGCCTTAGTCACTCATGGACTTAAAGATGCAGGCTATCTGTATATTAATGTAGACGATGGTTTTTTCGGGTGGCGTGATGAAACGGGAAAAATGCATGCTCACAAAGAGCGTTTTCCTAATGGCATGCGCGTCGTATCTGATTATATCCATTCTTTAGGATTGAAAGCAGGCATTTATTCAGATGCAGGGGACAATACATGCGGCTCTATCTGGGACGATGATGCCAATGGAGTGGGAGCGGGACTCTATGGACATGAACAGCAAGATATGGATCTTTACCTGAAAGAATGGAATTATGACTTTATCAAGATAGATTATTGTGGTGCATTGGAATTGGGGCTGAATGAAGAAAAACGATATACTGCGATTAGTGAAGCTATCAAAAATACCGGTCGTACCGATGTTTCCATCAATATTTGCCGTTGGGCGTTTCCGGGTACTTGGGCAAAACGGTTGGCACGCTCTTGGCGAATCAGCTCGGATATAAATCCAAAATGGAATACGGTGAAGTACATTATCGGCAAGAATCTATACTTGTCCGCTTACATTGGTGAAGGGCATTACAATGACATGGATATGTTGGAAATAGGTCGCGGGTTGAAGCCGGAGGAAGAAGAAGTGCATTTTGGAATGTGGTGTATCATGAGCTCGCCGTTACTTATCGGTTGCGATATGACTACTATCCCCGAAGCCTCTTTGGCCCTGCTTAAAAACAAGGAGTTGATAGCGTTGAATCAGGATCCTTTAGGTTTACAAGCTTATGTAGTTCAGCATGAAAATGAAGGCTATGTATTGGTGAAGGATTTGGAACAGAAACGTGGACTGGTGCGTGCTGTGGCTTTGTATAACCCTTCTGATACAGTCTGTAACTTTAGCGTACCCTTCGAAATACTCGAACTGGACGGTAAGGTAAAAGTACGTGATGTGGTAAAAGGAAAGAATTTGGGTAGTATGAAGGACAACATTCAGTATTCATTGCCTCCGCACAGTGTTGCTATTTGGCGGTTGGAAGCTGAAAAACGTATCGAGCCAAGCGTTTATGAAGCGGAATGTGCCTATCTGCCTTGTTACGATGATTTGGCAAAGAATCCCAAACAAATAATGTATGTGGCATCTCCCGCCTCATCGGGTAAAATGAAAGTAGTACAGGTAGGTGGAAGTGAAGAGAACTTTATGGAGTGGAAAGAGGTTTATAGCGAAAAAGGCGGCGAATATGATATGACCATCTACTACAGTTGCGAGACAAACCGAAAGCTGGAAGTCTTGATAAACGGAGCAATGACCGAAATAAAAAGTCTGAATTCCGGTGATAATGATAAGATAGGGGCAGTGACTATTCCCGTAACTTTAGCTCCCGGAAATAATGTAATTCGTATGGTGAATAGCTTTGGTTGGGCACCTGACATCGACTGTTTTAAGCTGCGGAAACGTGGTAAATGAAAAACCGAATGACGAAATATTCTCAAATAAAAAACAAGAAACTTATGACAACTCAAGAATTATCAATGAATGCCAATCAATTGGTGTCAACACTTCAGAAGCCGGCTTCCGAATTTACGAAAGCAGACATTATTTCTTATATCAAAGAGAACGGAATCACTATGATAAACTTCATGTACCCGGCAGCAGACGGCCGCCTGAAAACATTGAATTTTGTTATAAACGATGAGGCTTATCTGGATGCCATACTCACTTGTGGCGAACGTGTGGACGGTTCGAGCTTGTTTCCCTTTATTGAGGCAAGCAGCAGCGATTTGTATGTAGTTCCACGTTTCCGTACGGCTTTTATCGATCCGTTTGCCGAAGAACCTACCCTTACCATGCTTTGTTCGTTCTTTAATAAAGATGGCGAGATGTTGGCAAGTTCACCTGAATATACATTGCGTAAAGCCTGCCAATCCTTTGCCGATGTTACGGGAATGGAGTTTCAGGCTATGGGCGAATTAGAGTATTATGTTATTTCGGAAGCCTCCGATTTATACCCGGCTACCGACCAACGCGGTTATCATGAATCGGCTCCGTATGCCAAGTTCAATGATTTCCGTACAGAATGTATGAAGTATATAGCTGCTACCGGCGGACAAATAAAATATGGACACTCTGAAGTGGGTAACTTTACACTCGATGGCAAAATCTATGAGCAGAACGAAATAGAATTTCTGCCGGTACGTGCCGATTATGCTGCCGACCAATTGATGATAGCTAAATGGGTGATTCGTAACCTGGCTTATGAATATGGGTATGAGGTGACGTTTGCTCCTAAAATAACTGCCGGAAAAGCAGGCTCGGGACTACATATACACATGCGCATCATGAAAGACGGGCAGAACCAGATGTTGAAAGACGGTGTGCTTTCTGAAACTGCTCGTAAAGCTATTGCGGGGATGATGGAACTGGCACCTTCTATCACAGCTTTCGGCAATACCAATCCTACTTCTTACTTCCGTTTGGTACCCCATCAGGAAGCGCCCACCAATATTTGTTGGGGCGATCGTAACCGCTCTGTATTGGTACGTGTCCCGTTAGGCTGGTCGGCAAAAACCGATATGTGTATGCTGGCTAATCCGTTGGAAGCGCCAAGCCATTACGATACTACCCAGAAACAGACGGTAGAGATGCGCTCGCCGGACGGTTCTGCCGATTTGTACCAACTTTTGGCCGGTCTTGCTGTAGCTTGCCGTCATGGTTTTGAGATGGATAATGCCTTGGAGATTGCTGAGAAGACGTATGTCAATGTTAATATCCACCGTAAGGAGAATGAGGGCAAACTCAATCAACTGGCCCAACTGCCCGATAGTTGTGCAGCTTCGGCCGAATGTCTGGCTAAACAACGTGCGTTCTTTGAACAATATGGTGTATTCAGTCCGGCAATGATCGACGGAATTATAAATAAGTTACGTTCTTATGGTGATGAAAATATCCGTTCTGAGATACAAGATAATCAGCATGAGATGCTGAAACTTGTGATGAAGTATTTCCACTGCGAATAAAATAAGTCCTTTTCAAAGAAATCGACCCAAAATTCACGACCTCTATTTGGTATATTTATTTTTTGTACTACCTTTGCGCCCGGTTAATGAAGGAGAGATGCTCGAGTGGTTGAAGAGGCACGCCTGGAAAGCGTGTATACTCCAAAAGGGTATCCGGGGTTCGAATCCCCGTCTCTCCGCTGAACTAACCGGACAAAACCGGACAAAAAATAGCCAAGTCCCACAAATTCAATGATTTGTGGGGCTTTTTTATCCCCTTATGCCTGCCCTACTGGACATCATTAATTCCAAACTGGACGTTCACCCCAAAGTTTGGGACGGTAAGGCAGGTAAAGCTGCCAGACGTACTGCGGAAGCTTCTTTGAGTTTTCGGACTAACAGTATCTTCTCTTGAGTACTATACCCTGGTAATGTTGTAATTGTAATGTGCATGGCAAAATTTTATTCTGTTGCTTTTACTGATGTAAATCCCTGTTGTTTCAATGCCTCTGTTACACCTTGATAATGATAGGGGTAACGATAGAAATCCGCTACTAAGTCTATCCAGTTCCCGACACGATTGTTCCACGGACGTTCCAATAGATACTGTGAATAAGTTTTGTCATACTCAGCCAGTTGCTTTTCTAAATGAGGATTATATACCTCCTCAAAACACACTGCTTCTTTTGGAAAGCGCGGTTTCAGTCCGGGTGTATTTGCTGGATAGCCGATACACAGTCCCAACATAGGAAAAACATATTTCGGCAATTGCAGTTCACGGATGACCTCTTTTGCATTCTTGCGCACATCTCCAATAGGGACTATTCCCAATCCCAATGATTCAGCAGCAACGACAGCCGCTTCGAGAGCGATACCGACTTCGTGCGCTCCCACTAGCAACGTGTCGATGTCCTGCATCACTTCGTCGAGTATTTGCCCTTTCTCCTGACAAGCAAGAGCCACTCTATGATAGTCGGCACAGAACACGAGGAATACGGGAGCTTCGGCTATGTGTGCCTGATGACCGCATAATTCAGCGAAACGTCTTTTTCGGTCGGCATCCTTTACCACAATCATGGAAACGAGTTGCAGGTTTACCCAATTCGGTGCGGCTTGTACCGCACGGATAATAGTATCCAAGTCTTCATTGCTTACCGCTTTGTCCGTGAATGAACGAATGGAGCAATGTGTCAGCATAATGTCAATTACATTATTTATCATAATAATTATTTTTTACTTTTATTACAGCATAACAATTTGTTTCTGTACCCATTTATATCCGTCTGCCGTGGATTTTACATATCCTAATCCCAGCCAAGGCAAATGATAGACGAAAAACAATGAACCGAAATTACTTAATTGTTCCAATATTTTCTTGCGTGTTTCTATTCCCTCTTTACAATCCGTGTCGCTGTTATAAATCCATTCGGGATGTTCAAACGAGATAATTTCAGAATGTACTCCATCTGCAATATGGTAGATTTCTTCGTTTTCAGAGTGTATCCGGATTATGGTATGATGCATTGTATATAAACCGATGTGATTAAAGTTCATCTGTTTCTGTGCATACAGACATACATTCAAAGAGAATATAATTGTTACGGCTAATAGTATATTTTTTATTTTTGTTATTTTATTACCAACCTGCCAATGGTATTTTTCGTATCGGAGCAGGGAATGCCGTATCCAAATCATGCAGATCTTCCTCTGTCAAATCAATGGAAAGGCTTTTGAAATTATCATCCACATGGGCAATATTGCCCATGTGGAATGACAATGATTCCGGCCGTTCCGATGTCTTCATATTGTCAATGTTATGCGTTTGTCACGATTCATCAGACTGTTTCTGATGATAATGCTTATAATCCCGATAATAAGAAATGCCACGGCTCCCAACGGGGACGAATGTGTATCCCATACGGTTATGAACATGCCGCATATTGCTGTTCCCAGCGTTGTGCCGAGATTTGCAGCAGTCAAGAATATACCGTTGGCAAAATCGGGGGCTTCGGTCGCCGAAGTGGATACCATGAATTGATTACCATTGTTGGCGATACCTGCGAATATTCCCAATATCAGAATAACGATTGCCGTCGGTACGGTGAGTTCTCCAAGTCCGTAAAGGGCGAGATAAAGTATCGTCATAATGACAGGTACGTATTTCAATGTGGCGAAAGGACGTTGTGCCAACAATTTCCCCGCTGCGATATTGCCGACGATATTCGCCATGCCGTAAACGAGCAGCAGGATGCTTATCACTTTGAAGGAGACATTCGTAACCGTTATCAGGTAATCGGACAAATAGCTGTAAAAGCCGAACATAGCTGCATTCATCAGTAATGCCGCAAGGAAAGAATTCCATAATATGGGCTTTTTCAATACGCCGAGTTGTGTCCCATACGATAACCGTTCTTTGACAGGCATGGATGGTATCAGAAAAAGGGTGGCAAGCAGCACCACCGCATTGACAACAGTAAAAAACACCATTGCCGCAGAAAACGAAAATTCGCTGGCGATGTAACTTGTTACAGGCACTCCGAGCACCATTCCCGCCGATACTCCGGCGAAGATTTTGGAAACGGCTTTCGGGGCATCCTCCCGACTGACGGAAGAGGCGGCAGTTGAAAAAGCGATGGATACGTACAGCGGATGAAAGAATGCCGGAACGGCACGGGTTATCAGCAGTACGGTAAAATTTGTCGTGAAAATCGAAACAAGGTTGGAAACCACGAATACGGACAAGGCTAGCACCATGACCATTTTGCGGTTTACCCGTGAAAAAAGCAACGGTACGACAGGAGCCGAGAAAGCGATGATCAGCGCGAAGAGGCTGACCGTCCAACCCGCATCCGGAACCGTAACACCAAAAGTGTCAGCTATGATAGGAATAATGCCCACCACCCCCATTTCGGTATTCAAAATTCCGAATACTCCGAGCGTGAGGATGAACATCAACAAGCGGTTGTGATTATTTTTAGTCGATATACTCATATTTTAGTCGATATTTGGAAAAACAGGCAGATCATGGTGCCTGCCTGTTCTCTGATTTTGTATCATCAAATGATTCTTTCAATCCATTTTTGAATCTTTACGTCTGCACTTCCTCCTCCGTCTTCAAGAATATCGAGACATCCGGTAATTTGTCCATCAGTCAGGTAATTACGTAAATCCGCAGCTACACGGGCGGCTCCATTACCACCGTGCGTACAGAATGGAATGACGGTTTTGCCTGAAAAATCATTACCAGTAAGGAATGATGCCACGGCAGGAGCAACCTTGTTGAACCAGTTGGGTGTTCCTATGAACACTGTATCGTATTGTGCTATATCCTGCGGTTGCTCTGCCAACACAGGACGAAAGCCGTTTTTTATTTCCTGACGGGCTTGACGCTCCGTCGTGTCGTAATCTGCGGAGTAGGCTTGTTCAGGGCGTATTTCGAACAGGTTGCCTCCCGTAATTCGTTGAATCTTTTCTGCTATCCCTCTTGTATGTCCTTCATAGGAGAAATAGGCGATTAATATTTTTTTATCCATATTTTTATTTGATTAAATTGTGTTTTTTCAGCCATGCCGATATTTCATTTTCAGCATTGGTTGCATTGGATTCACGAATGGCAAGACCTTCCGCTACATCAGCTTTCGGAGCCAAATTGCGTATTTCCTGTACGCTTTGTCCCATTCTGCTACTTCCGTGTGTCATAAACGGTACTATCTTCTTTCCGGATAAGTCCATTTTTGAAAGGAAAGTACGCACAGGCGGGGCAAAGGTGTTGAACCAGCACGGGCGACAGCACGCGTGTTGCCGCTCCATGAAAAGAACACCACCAAAGATTTTCCGGGCTTGGCATTATTTGTTTGGGAATGTTTTTGCGTGCTCGTTGAGCTACAACTGCATAACCCAATGACGGACAAAAGCAGATATAAAAGTTTCGTTCTCATGACCGTCCGTTATTTAAGGTTTGACTTGAAGAATGTTTCCAGTTTGTCGAACGGAATCTTGCGGTCATAGAGGTCGGTGTGGTTGGCACCGGGAACGATCAACAGTTCCTTGTTGTCGCCTGTCAGCCGTTTGAAGGCATCCTCGCTGAAGTAGCGCGAATGGGCATTTTCGCCGTGGATGAGCAACACGGCATTGTCAATCTCGTGAATGTACGACAACAGCGGCATATTGATGAACGAGAGAGCCATCGTGGGGCTCCATGCACCGTTCGAGTTGATGGCACGGTCGTGGAAGCCACGGTCGGTTTTGTAGTAATTGAAATAGTCCTTGACAAATTGCGGTTCATCGCCCTTGATTTCAGAGGGCAGACCGGGTGTCCCTGGAGTCACCGTACCGTTCTGCGCATCGCGGGTGCGGACGGCATTCATCGCTTCACGTTTTGCCTTGCGAGCTTCGGCACTGTTCTCGACTTCGAAATAACCGTTGGCATTTACACGGCTCATGTCATACATGGTGGAAGCGACTGTCGCTTTGATACGAGTATCCATCGCTGCCGCATTCAGCCCCATGCCACCAAAACCACAAATACCGATGATACCGATACGTTCGGCATCCACATTGGGCTGTGCGGTCAGGAAGTCCACCGCCGCGCTGAAATCCTCCGTGTTGATGTCGGGCGATGCCGTGTTGCGCGGTTCGCCGTTGCTTTCTCCGGTGTATGACGGGTCGAAAGCGATGGTCAGAAAGCCGCGTTCTGCCATTGTCTGGGCGTACAATCCCGAAGCTTGTTCTTTCACTGCACCGAATGGACCGCTCACGGCGATAGCTGCAAGTTTACCTTCGGCATTCTTCGGTTCGTAGAGGTCGGCGGCAAGTGTGATGCCGTAGCGGTTTTTGAAAGTTACCTTACGATGATTTACTTTGTCACTCTGCGGGAACTTCTTGTCCCATTCTTGTGTAAGATTCAATTTTTCCATATTATCACTTGTTTTTTGATTTGTTGTACTGTTCGTGCAACCGGCAAGCAGTCCCATAACTAACAAGGCTGCAATTGCTGCGGATTTGAAATTTGCTGTTTTCATTCTACTATTACTTAAATGGTTATCATTCTGTTTTATAATGCAAAGGTACGGCGATAAAACAGAGGATGCGTTATTGTCAGGCTCAAGAGTAATTATTCAAAAGCTCAATTATATATTTTCTCGAAAGCTCAATGCAAATGCTAAAAAAATTGCTCCAATGATTGATGACCATTGGAGCAAATAATCAGATAAGCAGATAATGTGCGGCGGTTATAAGAAAGCACCGTTGCAAACTTGAAGTACTTGTCCTTTGACAGCTTTCCCCATTTTACTCGCCAAAAACAGGCAGGCATACGCCTGATCGATAGGCTCACATTCAGGACCGGGGAAATAAACGTAGTGTTGGCTGTATTCCAGCATACCTTTTCCTCCCGGTTGTTCCTGATTCTTGTTTGCCAAGTGCATTGGGGTAACCGTAGAGCCGGGAGCAATCGCATTGCAGCGAATGTTGGTATGTATGAGGCGCATGGCGACATTCTTAGTCAAGGTATTCAAAGCCCCTTTGGTAGCCGTGTATGCAGCTCCACAGAAAGGAAGTGTGCCATTGACCGAGGTGATGTTAATTATAACGCCTTCATTTTTGGGGAGGAATATTTTGAGAGCTTCCCGGATATGACGCACAGGTCCGGCAAGATTTACTGCCGCAACGTGTTCCAACCATGAATCATCTGTGTCATCAATCAGTTTTTGCTCTCCGATTCCGGCATTGTTGATAAGAATATCCAAATCTCCGAATTCTTGCAAGGTAGTTTCAAACACTCGTTTTGTATCATCGGCAGAAGTAACGTCAGCTACTATTCCGACGGCTTTTCCACCTTTGACACGTATTCCTTCAACTACTTTATCCAGTTCATCTTTACGGCGTGCGGTCAGTACCACTGAAGCACCTTCATCTGCGAATAATTCCGCCATTGTTTGTCCCATGCCGTAACTGGCTCCTGTAATGATGGCCACTTTGCCATCCAACATTTTAATATCCATATTTTTGATTCGTTTTAATATTTCATGATTCGATAGATTTTCCCATTTCGTATGCACGCACCAACGAAGGATGCCCTTCTGTTTCACCCGGCTTGCTGACACCACCGGCGAAAACTGTCCCTGCAAGACGAGCTTTTTCGAAGCAGTCAATCCATCCGGTAAGTCCCGCAACGGCACGTTCCGGTACATATTCCTCATCTTCTGTCGCACTGGTCAGCATGTAAATGTCGCGGAAACGATAATCGGACGAATAGAGCGGATTGGCACGGTCAAGCAAGGTTTTGAGCTGACCGCACATCTCATAATAATAGATGGGCGTAGCGAATACGATTACATCAGCATCGTGCATTTTGGCCACGATTGCAGGAACATCATCGTTGATAACGCAGCGCTGTGCTTTCTGACATGCGAGACATCCTTTGCAAAAACGGATATTCTTTTCTCTGAGTGTTATTTTTTCGACCTCGTTCCCTGCTTTGGAAACTCCTCTGGCAAACTCATCGGCTAAGGATTCCGAATTGCTTCGCAAGCGGAGACTTGACGATATGACTAATACTTTTTTCATTGTTCTGTTTCTATTTATTTTATTTCTTATCTGTATGCCCTCTCGAAAATCGCCTTGTAAGCCTCTCCGTCATCCGATCTGGGATGATGGAGTAGCATTAAAGCCAAATAACCGATATTGAGTTTGCGCAATGATTCTTCAATGGCATTTGTACCGAGACCGATGACCGGCATTTCATATCCGCTACTGAGCATAATGACTGGAGGATTGCCGTTTTTCCCTTTCGACAAATCGAATATTCCGCTGTTCGGAACAAGATCAGGAGTTGGGTTGGGATTCGGTTCAGGTACTGTATTCTCCGTATTTCGCGGAGAATTGTCGGGGTGTAAAGGCCAAGCTACACGCCGTCATCAAAGATATTAACCACTTTATCATATTTTTTTCGTTTTATGTTTGATTTCGGTGGCAAAGTTAATGCGAAAGCCTCACAGCGGCGTTGCTGTGAGGCTCAAATAGTATTTCTCAAAAGTTCAAAATTCTCTTGCCTTAATTTACACGAATGCGGCGGTCGGAGATATGCCGTATTGCTTTTTGAATGCGGTCGAAAAATGTGATGGATTTTTAAATCCTACTTCGGCATAAACATCTACGACCTTTTTACCGCCCTCCTGCATCTTGACGTAAGCCACTTCCAGACGTTTGCGTATAAGCCATTTTTCAGGCGTCAAGTCACTGATTTTCTTGAAATCCCGTTTGAATGTGGCGAGACTGCGTCCCGTGTAGTGCGCCATTTCTTCCATCGTGAACTCGTACATGTAGTTCTCGTTCATAAATTCCAGAATATCGATCTTCCACGGTTCGTTGAAATCGAAGAGTGTCGGTGCGAACCGTTTGTCGATATGCAATAACGCAAGTAGCCCTTCCTGCAATTTCAAGTTCATGAAGTCATCCTGCGGCTTCACTTCCGGATCGAAATAGGGTGTCATGGAAGCAAAAAGGCTGGCGAGTTCTACCGTTTTCGGCAGTTTTATTACGTCAAAATCGAGTTTTGGGGTGTTAGCCGGCACTTTACGTTGTTCCAGTTTACCGTACATTTCACGTAAAAAACGACGTGTGAACTTTAGAAAAATACCGCAATACCGCTCGCCGTCTTTCGTCTTCTTGTACATAGTGATGTGGTGGTCGCGGGGTATGAAGACACATTCTCCTTTTCCGACATGAATCTGTTCTTTGCCATTGTCGAGAATCATTTCGCCAGAATAGACATAGTTGATAGCATACTCGCGCGAACGGTGTATGCAACCACTGAGGTCATCATAAAAGAAACTGTAAAACACATCGTTATAATTGAATATGAGCTTCATGTGACCTAATTGTTCATCTGTCATATTTTTATATTTTAGTCTGATTTAATTTTTTCAAAGATACAAAACATATCTCAAAAGCTCATTTACTTTGTGTCTTTTTGTAATAGATTAAATCTAATGGTGAAAAAACGGTTGGATTATCATAGATTTTCCTACCGTTAATACGATTAGAAATAGAGAATCAAATTTTAAATTCCTTAGGCTTGCTCTCATCTTTCAGATGAAATACCGAATGACTTGTGAGGATATTTTCTTGGAACTTATTTTCCCCATCAAGTGTTTGTGCTTGTTTCTCAGGAGGAGTTAATTCCAATTGTATTTTCCGCTCCAATGCCACCATTTCTGATTTGAGTAGTTTCAATTCCTCTTCTTTTTTCCATGTACCACCCACAATTTCCTGCAACGTCGGCAAATCTTTCTATAACTTCTCATTCTCTGTCTTGTATTGTTCCATGAGTTTAGGAATTCGGTCAAGTGCAAAAAAAATGGTAACTACCAAATTATATATATTGTTTTCATAATAAAAAAATGATAAAATATTACTTTTGTCGTTATAAAAAAAGTCGCTGTTAGAGTGTCAGGCTAACAGTGACTTTGATTAGATCTCAAAATCGTGCTACTACACGATTAGAGTGTAAAAAACAATTCAATCATCTTCTCCACGGATGTCTAATATCTAAAGATAAGGACATCCGTTTTTTATTTGGAGGTTAATGAAATGAGAATTAATGAGATTGTGACTGAATTGGGATTTACAGATGAAAGTCATTTAAACTAATGTTTAAATAGTACAAGGGTTGTACTCCATCAACATTTATATTCAGACATTTGTGCAATTCGGAAAAGCGTCGTATCTTTGAACCGAAGTCTTAGGCAGACAATGAACAGCCAAAGGATGATAGATAGACGTCTTTTTTTGAAACCTAAATTGTACCCCCTGAGGCATTGACATATTGATAAAAAGTTGAATTTAAGCGATATAAAGAGATGGGTTCAGTACCAGTTTCTCCGCTAACCTCCACCTAATTTAATGTGAGGTCATAAAAGAGGAAAGTCCGTAAAACAAAGTTTTACGGACTTCTTAGTAATACTCCTGATAAGTTAAACAATCAAAGAATAAGTATATGGAAGACATGACAGACTTGGCACTGATGATATTGATACCTTTTATCTGTATCGGATTGATTTTTATAGTGATAGGATATGTGGTCAGGCATTTTATGAGAAAGCGATTGTATCGATGTAGTGAAATGGCATCGGGGAAAGTAGTGGACGTCGAGCAATATAGTGTAAAAATGAACAGGCAAGTGAGTAAAACCTTTTACCGTCCGCTTATAGAGTTTACAATAGGTAAGGAAGTGTTTCGAACTGTACCTCCTAATGGCGCTTCGAAAAGAACCTATACGCTTGGCGAAGATGTATTGATATACTACAATCCCAATAAGCATGATGAAATAATAATCCGTTATGAATTTGAGAGGGAGATAAGGAAAACTTTTTTAGTATTTCTCATTTTAGGACTTTGCATCCCGATACTGGGTATTGTGTTGGGATGGCTCGCATTTATGCTGATGGGCAGTTTTATATGATCCTAATTCTGAGCGATACTTCAAACTTTTCTTCATTCGATATTGTTTGAAAGGGGAATCAATCATTTAAAATATATCGATATGGAAGAAAAGAAAGAAGCTCGTGAAGAACGGAATAAAGAAAAGTTGGCGAATGCCGATTGGGTCATGGCTGAATTTTATGCGACGTGGTGTCCTCATTGCCAGCGTATGCAACCCATTGTAGAGGAGTTTAAGAAATCACAGAAAGAGGTGCTGGAAGTAGTACAAATTGATGTCGACCAAGAAAAAGCTCTTTCCGATTTCTATACCATTGAAACGGTTCCTACATTTATCCTCATGAGAAAGGGGGAACAGCTTTGGCGGCAATCCGGTGAACTTACTCTAAAAAGACTGGAGAAAGCCGTAAAAGATTTTAGTTAACGCGAGTTCGATGAATTAGTGAGAGTATCTCTAATAAAAGTTGGAAGTCTTGTAAGGAAGTACTTACAAGACTTCTGTTTTTTATGCACTCTTTGTTTTCTTGCCTTGATTTAAATTCAATATTGTATCATACTTCGCTAATAATATATCATAATATCTGTTTCAAATGTCGTACTTTTGTTCCTACTGAATATTGAAACATAATAACTTATGAAACACATTCTTATGAAACTTAAAACAGCCATGATTGTCGTTGGTTTATTATCGGGCTCGGCATTGTCTGCATCCGTTCCGCTGGTGAAAAACCTTCATGAAGGTTGGAGGTTTAAACAAGCCAGACTTACCAATTGGTATCCGGCCACCGTACCCGGAGTAGTTCACACCGATTTACTGCAAAACAAGATTATTGAAGATCCGTTTTTCCGTCTGAACGAACGAGGACTGCAATGGATTGATAAGGAAGACTGGATATACGAAACCCGCTTTTCTTTGTCTTCTGATATGATGCAGAAAGAAAATATGGATTTGATATTTGAAGGGTTGGATACCTACGCCGATGTCTATCTGAATGATGAATGTATACTGAAAGCAGATAATATGTTTCGACGTTGGTCGCTTCCCGTTAAGCAATACATTAAAGAAGGAGACAATGTCTTGAAGATCTACTTCCATTCGCCGATAAAAATAGATGTCCCTAAATGGGATGCATTGCCTTATCATTATCCGGCTACCAACGACCAATCGGAGAACGGGGGGGTGCTTGATAAGAAAATCAGTGTATTTGCCCGTAAGGCCGGGTATCACTATGGTTGGGATTGGGGACCTCGTTTGGTAACTTCCGGTATTTGGCGCCCTGTATATATCAAGGCATGGAGCGATTCACGTATCAATGATGTATTTATGGAGCAGAAGCAGGTGGATGCCAATAAAGCTGTGATTGCCGGACACGTTGAACTGAATACCGACAAAGATATAAACGGTGCTACGGTCACTGTAACCGATGAGGCTACCGGGAAAGTGCTTGGCAAACAGCAGACGGACTTGAAGAAGGGTCTTAACCAAGTCACAGTAAACTTTGTACTTACTAAACCGAAACTTTGGTGGAGCAACGGATTGGGCGAACCCCATCTGTATCGTTTCCGTACGGATGTTACCGCCAATAAGGAAATCTTGGACTCGAAAACAGAGAAAGTCGGCATTCGTTCTTTGAAGGTGGTACATCAACCCGATAAAGACGGGCATACCTTTTATATAGAGCTGAACGGACGTCCTGTATTTGCTAAAGGTGCCAACTATATTCCTTGCGATAACTTCCTGCCCCGTGTCACTCCTGATATTTATAAAAAGACGATTCTCGATGCTGCCAATGCTAATATGAACATGCTTCGAGTTTGGGGTGGAGGAACATACGAGGATAATCTTTTCTATGATTTGTGCGATGAACATGGCATTATGATCTGGCAAGACTTTATGTTTGCATGCAGCATGTATCCTGCCGAAGGTGCCTTACTTGAGAGTATCCGCCAGGAAGCTATCGACAATGTAAGAAGATTGCGCAATCATGCCTGTATTGCCCTGTGGTGTGGCAACAACGAATGTCAGGATGCCTGGTTAGGTTGGGGCTGGAAGCCGCAAATAGAGAAACAAAGTAAGGAATATGCAGATAAGATTGGGGCGCAGTATCAGCAGCAATATCATGTAACTTTGCCCGAGGTAGTGAAAGAATATGCACCCGAAACCTTCTATTGGCCTTCCTCGCCTTTTGCGTTTGAGGGAGAAATGTCCGGAAGTACTGACGGCGACCGCCACTACTGGAGCGTATGGCATGGTAAAGTGCCCATCTCGGATTATAATAAAGAGAAATCCCGTTTCTTTAGTGAGTATGGTTTCCAGTCATTCCCTGAATTTGAATCGGTAAAGCGTTATGCTCCGAATCCGGAGGACTGGGATATCCGTTCGGAAGTAATGATGTCTCATCAACGTGGTGGAGACCATGCTAACGGATTGATTGAAACTTATCTGCTCAATGAATATAAGACACCACGTGATTTTCAATCTTTCCTATATATGAACCATGTATTGCAGGGAGATGCCATCAAGACAGCTATTGAGGCGCATCGTCGCCAGATGCCTTATAATATGGGGACTCTCTTTTGGCAGCATAATGATTGCTGGCCTGTGGCTTCATGGGCAAGCCGTGATTACTACGGACGATGGAAAGCACAGCACTATTATGCCCGTAAAGCTTTTGAAGATATACTGATTTCTCCGATAGTAGAGGGAGATGATTTGAAAGTATATGGTGTATCCGATCGTATAAAGGGTGCTTCCGGAAAGTTGCAAGTACAAGTGTGCCGGTTCGATGGAGAGATTATCCATCATTGGAGCAAGCCCATTCAAGTTTCTGGCAATGCCAGTCAGGTCTACTTCTCTGCTCCACTTGTCGAAGTGCTGAAAGATACTGAAAAAGGAGAGGTATATGTCCGGGTGACTTATGCGGATAAATCCGGTAAAGTCTATGACAATAACTACTATTTGGGCAAACAAAAAGAGATGAACTATCCGAAGGTCAATTTGACTACAGAGGTTCAGCCCATTGAAGGAGGTTATGAAGTTACGGTTTCATCAGATAAGTTTGCCCGTGCCGTCTTTTTGTCTATTGCCGATAACGAAAGCTTGTACAGCGATAATTATTTTGACGTTCAGCCGAATGGCAGTGTGAAAGTACAGGTTACCACTCAGTTGCCTATCGATAAATTTAAGGAGTCGTTGAAGCTGACTTGCTTGAATAATGAATTTTAGATTACTGCTTGATTATTAACCCGAAGGAGGCTGATGATAGGAATTCCTCTATTTAACAGCGAATTAAGAACTTTGAAATTCTTAAATTGCTGTTGAATAGAGTCTATTTAGCGATCTATTATACATTGATAATTGTTGATAATTCTTTTGGTATTTGGAGTGTAATATACTCCGCACTTCTATTCAGTGGTGGTAGTTTTTCAAATAACCTTTCCTACGATAATATATCTATTACCATTACAGCCTCATAATTCTCCGATAGTTGGTTACACATGGAAATATTGGGAAGTAGTCTATTCAAATAGATTGCAGATTGTTTTAATTTCGGCTATCCTGGGTGAGATAGGTGAGCTACTGGGACTTATCTCCTCCAATACCTCGAAAATTATTCGCTCAGTGGAGAACAAAAACTCATCGAGGGTGTTGTGGGGAAAAAACCGACTGTAGATGTATTTTTCATTAACCCCTAATTGAGAACATAGTTTTCGGGCGCGATTGGGAATTGTAAAATTCATCTTCAAAACAGCACGGTAAATGGAGATGAACAATAGTATTAACAATTAAAAAATTGCGTCATGAAAAAACTTTTATTTCTCACTATGTCTGTGGGTTTATTCTTAGTGGGTTGTTCAGACGATGAGTGTAATAATCCTCTTTCGTCAATGTTGACTCCGGTGAAATTTCAACCTGCTGTAAACCAATTAATTTCATCTCGGGCAGTTAAATTGGATTGGTCTCAGAATGACCAAATAGCAATCTTCTCGGATATAGCTGTTAAGAAAAATGGAAGCACGTCCACCTCTTCGATTACTTATGTTCGTGGAGCCACAGAGGGCGTTTGGACTCCGCCGAGTGCAGACGAGCAGTGGTATTTTGCCGATGCGGTAAGGCAGCACAACTTCTATGCGTACTATCCGGTCGGGAGTGCAACGAGCTATACTGCTGTAGAAATCCCCGATATATCGGGGCAGGACGGAACCAAAAGTGTTCTGATGCTCAAAGAGGATAACAACTTTATGAGAGGTGCCGGTACATCTGTTAGAGAAGATCTCATAGCAAACATTCAGATGTTTAGAGTTTTCTCTATCATCAACCTCAAGATAAAACTCAAACAAGATGATTTTACCGACAATCAGGCACAACTGACCGCAGTTAAGTTTATGTCAACAGCCAATTACCCGTTAGTAAATCCTGATGCCAGCACCAAAGCTACTGTCGATTTGAGTAATGGAAATATAGCTTGTGCCACAGGCTTGACCACAGTTACGCTAACTCCTGCATCGCCCATTACGCTCACAACGACGAAGTGTCTGTTCCGATTTTGATTTTTGCTCATCGTGCCCAAATTAAGGTACAATTCACCGTCGACGGCAAAACCTCTGCGGAAATCACTTTAAATAAAAATAGCTATGTAGGAGGAAGCGTGTATAATTACAACGTCATTCTCAATGCTGATATGCAACCCTCAGGTGTGGGCGACCCTATTATTTTCGATTGGAGTGATTTTAATGGAGATGATACCCATCCTGTCGTTCCGAATTCATAAATAAAACAGAAAGAATGCCGACTTTGCTAAAACCATTATGTTGGTCTTGGGCGTGGGTGGCATATTGCTGATGTTTGAGCAGATGGCTGGCGGAGCGGTGTTTCAAGTAATACCGCTCTATATGGTTGGCACAGCACTCGGAGGCATGATTTTCGTAACCCTGCAAAGTTTCATATTTTCAGTAATGACTGATATTTATTAAAGTAGCGGAACCAGAAACGTAAAAAAGGATTGGATATTTTCTATCGCACGGTTTGCGTTCCTTCTTTTGAGAGAATTGGACGCTTCTTGGTCTCTAATGTAGAACTTCATAATTATCCCTTTCTTTGAAAATAAACGGCGGTTAAATTAACCGCCGTTTCAAAGATATGTACCTTTGAGTATAATGCATAATGCTCTTTTATTATTTTAACGCCAGTTCGATGAATCTCAGTAGTAAGCTTATAAGTATTATCTTATTCCTTATTTCTTCTATCTTCCTTTTCTTTCTTCCTCCATAGCTGGAAATGCTTCATTAGTGTTTCTTCATTTACCAGCTCCTCCATATCATATTCCGCAATGAAATGGAGGAGCGAACGTTTGTACAGGATGCCATGCTCAAATTTCTCATCTAACAGGTAGATAATCATTTCTCTGCGCATCTGACGGTTGATCTCTTTTGCGAAAAAACGCACGCTTTCCGCACTTAAATAGTTGTAGGTTCTAGGATCTTTGCCCATATTAGGAACGGGTAGGGTGAGAGTGAGATTGCCTGTTTCTTTCCATGATACCTCTTTAGGACGAGGGATGGTTAATTCCAGCAGAATGTGGTAAAGATTGGTTTTATAACTCAGTTTGATTGCGCCTTCGCGTATGCTGTTAGCATAACGGGCATACATGTAGTGCGCCAGACATGGCTCTACATTTAGACAGATTGTCATCATTGACTTCCAATGTTTTAATTTTTAACTATATGTATTTATGCTTGTACTCCCGTTGGGAGTTCGAAACCGTATGTGTGAAGTCTGTGTCGAACGGTCTCGTTAAAACATTGAATAGTAGCATGATAAGCATCCTGTTTGAATTCGGTGTCGGTCAGGTCGTTCCTCGGTGAGGAACAGGGTGTTTCTCGGTGGGCAACGGTTGGTTTCCCAACGGGGAAAAGGATGCTTCTCTTACTTCAAGTGCAAAAGTATGACAAATAAACAAGTATATAAGTCTTTTTTAAGGTGATTAATAAAGATGATATGTAATGAAACATTTCAATAATAATACTGTTGTCTGAAAATCAGTTATCTATATGTCTTATTAAAAAAAATGATTATTATGAATGAAAGTGAATTGAATGACTTTATGATGTCCGTAATAACGGATTTTGAAAACTGTGGTCGTTATAGTACGGCTCATGTTTATCATGCTGCTTTGAAGGCTGCACTGAATTATGGTGGTGTTGCTGTGCGGCTTGAGGAAATTACTCCTGCATGGCTAAAAGATTATCAGGAATATCTATTGGCGCATCAGTTGCTTTGGAATACTATTTCCACTTATATGCGTATGCTTCGTGCGGTGTATAATCGTGCTGTTGATGCAGGGATTGTTTCTTATATACCTCACCATTTCAAAGGTGTTTTTACAGGACGACAAGTCAATCACCAACGTGCGTTAGAAGGCGGCGAAATGCGTAAGATATTGTCTGACGAGGGCGAGCTTGTAAAAGATGAGGTTGAAGATAATGAAAATACGAATGTAGAAAACAAGCCTGATACGCACTCTCGTCATAATCTATTGTGGGCACGTGCTTGTTTGGAGTTGATGCTTCGCTTTCATGGTATGCCTTTCGTTGATTTAGCGCATCTTCGCAAGTCTGACTTGCGTAATGGATATCTAATGATTCGTCGTCACAAGACCGGGATGCCGCTATCTATTGAAGTGGGTCCTGAGGCTATGTCATTACTTCGTTATTATGCCCATCCTGACCCTAATTCTCCCTATTTGCTTGATATTCTTAATGGGACATTTACGGGAAAGCAGGCTTATCAAGAATATCAGCGGGTCTTGAGGACGTTAAATTTGAGATTATCTCAATTATCTCGTAAACGTGGTATTGGACATCGAGTTTCTTCGTATAGTGCCCGCCATACATGGGCTACCGTAGCAAAACGTTGTGGAATACCTGTTGAGGTTATTTCAGAGGCTTTGGGACATGCTTCTATAACTACTACGGAAGGTTATTTGAAGCAGTTTGATAATCGAACTCTGAAAAATGCAAATAAGGTAATTATTAATTATATACTTGGCTAAGGATAAATAAATAGCAAACAAACAAAAGCGCTGAAAAACAAATAGATAGTAGTGAATTACTTCATAAGTAACAGAATGTCTATATAGGCGCAAAAATATATATAATACTTGAAAAAGAAAAACAAAAACTTCTTTTTTTCTCTTTTTAATCGTGCTTTTTTTAAATAAGCAATACCGGAGAGTGAAATTCTCTAATAGTATTTGATTTTAGGACATGATTTTCTGACCCTCTTTTTCGATTTAAAGGAGGGGAACAGATAGTTCCATATATCACCTGTATATACGGATAAATAACTATGTATGCACTGATTTTATTAAATAAATAAATATTTTGTATGTATCTATCTGTTACTTATGAAGTAATAACGCTATATTTTAATCTTATACATAAAATATGTTGACTAATAAAACGCAAAAGGCGATAGATATACTACATGAGATTGCATATCATCAATCCCACTCATGTCCCCGAAAAAAGGGAGCGGTTGTGTGTGCTTCCGAATGTTCTACTATTTTAGATCAGTTGTGTGTAGCGGGGCTTATTCGTTTGCTTCCTGATACGGATGCGGGGAGTTGTACTTCCTATATCTTATGTTTAGATCTTTCGGACATTACCCTATACCAATTATTGTTGGCTATTGATGAGAATATTAATTTGGTAAATCCATTGACAAATGAAGAACGTATTTACAAGCATTATCATTATGGTACGGCTGCTTTGAAATTAGGTGTGTTGAATCAGACACTTTGTACACTATTACATGATGTACGTGTGATTGACTTTTGAATGATGAAAATATGGAATGAAAATATGGAGTTAAGGAAAGCAACTAAAACAAGATTGCTGCTAATATTAGTACTGTGGAGTACTTGCGCCAACTTGCATGGGCAGACCGTTGCAATGAAAAGCAATCTGTTGTCCGATGCTCTTATATCTCCCAATTTGGGGGTGGAATTAGCTTTGTCACAGGGTTGGACATTAGATCTTTCTGCCAACTATCAACCCTTTGCACCGGATGATAGCAAGCGCTGGAAACATTGGGTGTTACGGTCGGAGATTCGCCATTGGCTTTGCTCTTCGTTTGCGGGACACTTTTTCGGCGCACACTTGTTGGGTGGACGATTTAATGTAGGAGATATTCGTTTGCCCTTCAATTTGTTGAAAGGTACACGTAACAATCGTTATGAAGGCTGGGCTTTGGGAGCGGGTATTTCATACGGTTACCATTGGGTACTGGCTCCACATTGGGGAATTGAAGCAAGTTTAGGGTTAGGTGCTGCTTATGTCCGTTATGATCGTTATCGGTGCGGTCATTGTGGTGAAAAGTTGGGTCGTGCGGGGAGTAAGAGTTATTTGGGCCCCACTCAGGCAGCAATATCATTAGTGTATATCATTCGATAGGATAATTATAGAAACAGGTCATTGAATAATTATAAAAACATAATAACCAAATGAACAAAAAGTTGTTTTACAGCTTGTTATCGTTGCTGCTGCCTTTGCTGCCACTTTGCGGACAAGAGGCATACAGGGGACAGATACAGGTTACCCGCCGGAGTTTTTCTATTTCGGGCGGTCAGTTACATGTCCAAATGGACATAAACTATGAAGGTCTGCAAATGCCCTCTGACGAGTCGCTTACCTTGACTCCTTTTCTCTCCACTACCGATCAGAATCTTTTATTGCCTTCCATCCTTATCAATGGCAGTGAGAAACAGAAAGTTTATGAGCGTACTCAGGTCTTGGGACTGAAAAAAACAAGGAAGAAAGGGAGGGAACAGAAAATCGTCACTCCCTCCGTGGTGCTGAGAAATGATCATAACTCTATGCGGCGCTTTACCTACAAGGTTGTTGTTCCTTTTCGTGAATGGATGTCGGAGAGTGATCTGTTCTTGCGAGCTGAAGAGTGTGGCTGTAATGGTAAGGAAGCCGGTATCTATGATGATAAGATAGCTTCGGGCATTCTTCTGCCGGATGTGGAAGTACCGGGACTTGAAAAGAATGTGGATGTACGTTGCCTCTCATGGGTTAATTTTCTACCAGTTTCTATGGAGAACGAAAATTGTACCCTGCCTGCTTCGGGTACCGGTTGTGTCACATTGGGCTGCTTGTTTTCACTAGCCAATAGCTTTACACCCGGTTCGGCCGAATTCAATGATGTTTTCGATCTTGCAGCCCGTCTGTTTCCCGAAAGTCCGGAGGCTAATATCAATGCCGCCGCCATAGCTTTAAGTAAACGTGATATCCGTAAAGCCCGGTACTATCTCTCCCGTTTTGCCACCCGACCGGAGGCATTCAACAATATGGGAGTGCTTTGTATGCTCGAAGGCAACCGTGAGAAGGCCGAACTCTATCTTGAAATGGCTGCCACAGGTGGTGTGGAACGTGCCGGTGAGGTATTGGAAGAGTTGCGAAATAGCAGGAACTTGTTTTAATGAATAATATAAAATGGATATGCGTATGATGATTAAATGCGAAAAAACAGTGAAGGGCGGCAGTATTTGCCTGCTCGGTTGGTTGCTTACCATGGTGTTGATTATGTTTGCTTCTTGTAGTGGAGAGGAAGAAACCGCAAGGCGTCCTCTTGAAAAAACAGCCAGTCTCCAATTGACTCTTTCAGGGAAGAATCCTGCCCATACACGTGCTACGGGCAATGCACTTCCCGATAATGAGGCAACTATTCATCGATTGACAGTAGGGTTGTTCTTTGGCGACGGCTCGGTAAACACGATTGTCGAGCCGAATATAACTGCCGATAACTCCGGCACAGTGAAGACCGGCAAAATACTCTGCTCTCCCGGAACGTGCGAGATTATTGTGGTTGCTAATGTGCCCGAAGGTACTTTCAACGGTGTACAGACCAAGAATGAGTTTATCGGCAAGACCGTGGGACTGGTGCAGACTGTTCGTGATGGGCAGCAAGCATCCGATTTGCTTCCAATGTCGGGCATTAGCGATAAAGAAGTGACATTGATAGCTAATAAATCCATAGCTGTTTCGGTCAATCTTTCACGATTGGTAGCACGTATTTCTATTTCCAGTATTCGTGCCAATTTCGGACTTGAATATAGCGACGCGACTTTTAAGTTGGATCGTGTATTCCTGTGCAATGCTTTGGAGGCTTCGCGGGTTTCTCCGGGCGATGTAACGCAAACCATGCCCTCGCAGGCCACCTGGCTCCATGGTGGCACGACACAGGAGCAACCTGACGGCAGTTTTTTGTGGACAAAGGGAGCAGGTTTCTTGCTGAATGATGTCACTCCGCCGAATGGGGTTGAAATAACTAATGATGAATATGCAGTTCCCTACTGGTTCTATGCTTTTGCCAATAATGATGCTACGAATCGCACGAAGTTGGTGTTGTCCGGCTATTTCGATCCGGATGGCGGAGGACCCAAACCCGCTGTTTACGTTTATTATCCCATCGTTGTGAATCGTTCGCAAGCCGGTACAAGCATCACTCCTTCCGATCCTTCGCAAACAACAGGTATCGGCGATGGTACTATTGCCCGCAATCGTGATTACCGCATCAAGGCAGTCATTAAGGGAGACGGTGAAACGAATCCGGGCGCAGAGGTAACTGCTTCAAATATAGATCTGACGGTGAGTGTGGACGACTGGACGCTGCAAATAGTGCAGGAAGTCGAATTGAATTGATGAGCCCATTGAATAAAAAAAGGAGGTGGATATGAGCAAGCTTTGGGTACTGTTCGGTTTTTTGGGGATTCTGATGCTATCAGGTAGTTGCATACCGGATGACTTGGCTGAATGTCCTGCTAAGAATGAGCAGAATAATGTGGATATCACTATTGATGTGGATACGGATATAGATATCGGTAATCAAGGCACAGAATTACTTTGAGGAATGAGAATTTAATAACCAATATAAGGTGATAACTAAAAATGGATGTAGTATGAAAATGAAAAAGTTGGTAGTATGTATGGGATGCGCTTTGCCTTTATTGCTGGCAGGGTGCTCTTCTGAAGATGGTGTGGATACATCTGTAAAAAACGGGCTTGTAGAAATATCTATGAGCAGTGGTATTGAGTCGGCTTCAACTGGGACTCGCGGAGCCGGGATGATTAAAAATACTTTGGCTAATGACTTAAGTGTAAGCTTTGTGCGGGCGGATGAAGAAAGTGCTGGAACTTACGGTACTTTTGGCACGACAGCACTGGCGGGTACAGTAGCTTCTTCTGACAATAAATTGAGTTTCACCCCTACGGCTTATTATCTTGCCAATGGGGGAAAAAGTAAACTGATAGGATGGTATCCCAACGGTGGCACCTATGCCCAAGCAGGCAGAACCGTGACCTTCAGCAACGTAGACGGTTCTACCGACATAATGGTTACCGAGTTGAAAGAAGGCAATAAAACCACTCCCATCGCAAGTATGACTTTTAGTCACGTATTGACTCAGATAAGCGTGAAAGCTTATGCGGCTGATGCTGACGCAAAGACTGTTTGGGGTGGTATCAAATCTATAAAGATCAAGGGTAAGAAACAAAACTGCGTGATAACATTGCCCGAAAGCTCTGCGACAAGTGAAGCTAAGGCTTCTGCGGCTTTCAATGGAAGTGATGATCTGGATTTAGTAAAGAATAATCCTGCTGACAATGCGGCAATTGATTATAGCAGTACCAAACCCTTGGCTCTCAGCACAGCTAGCGCAAGTCCTACTCTTGCCGGTTATGCCATGTTTGCCCCCGTAGCTGCTGCTTCCGATGCCAAGATCACTTTGTCTATAGAAATGGAAAACGGAACGTTGGAACAAGGTATTACGCTTGCAGCCGGTTATTTGGCAAGCAACTCATACGTCATTACTTTGAAGTTCAGCACTATCGGAATAGCTCCTACCATAACCATAGGCGACTGGGTAACGGCTACTGCTCCCGGTGAAGTAGTAATTCAATAATCCAATACCCGGAGGCTCTATGAACTATAAAGGAATAAGATACTTACTGGCGGCTTTGCTGTTCGGCGCTTGCGCCGACAGCACCGACACGTTCGACAGCAATGAGCCGGTCATCGTTCGGTTTTCTGTGGCGGAAGTGGAGGCGGATGTTACTACGCGTGCCTCCTCTCACACATTAGAAGGCGGTGTAACAGTACGTATTCTTGCATTCCGGCGTACAGGTATTAATCCCAATTTATCGACAGATGAGTTAGCAGGACAAGCTACCTATACGGCAACCGGTGATGGCAAGCTGACGTCCGTCGCCCCTTTGTCACTCCGGGTTGGAACTTATGATTTCTATGCGATAACTCCCCACCTGGAAGTGGACGGCACTACCGTTTCTGTGGGGCATGGCGTCGACTACGCCGCCTCGCTGACCGAGGCGAAAACGATTAGCGAAGTGGAATCTGAGGTGGAACTTACTCCCTTGAAGCGGCGATGTACACAGCTTACTTTTGCCCTTTCGCCTAAGAATGAAAATATCACCTCGGTGGATATAAAATCAGTAGAACTCACTAATCAGACACAGGCTCCCCAAGTAGTACCGCTGAATGTATCGTTTCAGTTGGCAGGTGTGGCGCAAGACGCGACGGTGGCCTTGGCGGGTGACGGATTTTCTTGCCCCGACCCCGGCGGGACACCCAACGCCAGGAGCGGCTCCACCATAGTGCTTCCCCGTAATGCGGGGGCTTTCGAACTCAAAATGACCGTTTCGTTCAACGGCATGGCTGATACCGGAATTAAGGCCGACCTGCCCGCCGATCTGATATTTGCCGAAGGCACACATTATACGTTCACTCTCAGGATGGAAGGGAGTGTGTTTCGACTAACGCTTACTGTAACTCCCTGGGGGAATGAGTCCCTTTTGCCGGATATCGGCGGTTATGAGAAACCCTCGATAGAGATACTTGTGGGTGAATGGACCGATATAAACTTCGGTGCCGCTACGGGCGACGGAAACGCCACCATTACGGTCGGCGGATGGCAGCCCGACCAAAACTGGAATGACGTGGCGGGCAGCTATCCCGGTTTGATATCGGGCGTGTTCCCCTGGACTACCGAAGAGGATGTATCTTCCGGTACGGGCGGCGGCGGTGGCGCCACCTCTCCCGACGGTTGGGACGAAAGTGATAACCAGGTTGATTTCACTTAGGGGTAGAATGACGAAATACTAAGAATTTGTTTATAAAAAATAATTCAGATGAAAGCGATTAATGTACTTACCATCGTCGGGGCTTTGTTGCTGGCTTCGTGTTCCAAAGATATCGACCCTGCCGGCAATACGGGGGGAGCGCAAGGCACTACCACCCATGTTCGCCTTTCGCTGGTTGCTTCTGCCATGGACAGTGGCGGCAGCGTAACCCGTTCAATGGAAGATGCCCTGAATGTGGTGTTGGGCGATGAAAAGAGGGTTGAGACCAATAATGCTGCAACTCGTGCGGATGCAACCGCATGGGTGGAAGGGGAGTTGACCGTCGAAGCGGAGAATAAGATAAACGATCTATGCGTGTTCCAGTTTGGTGCGGACGGTAAACTGAAGTTTAAGAACTATGCCGCCGGATTGGAAAGTACTGAAGTGAATATACCTTTACTTAGCGGCATAGGCAGGTGTAACGTATATGTGTTGGCAAATGTGGGAGATGTTACGGAAAATTATACGGTAAATACTACACAAGAAAGTAGTTTCAAGTCTTCTTCTAAAACGGATCAGACAGCGTCCGTCATCATCAATGGCGGGCTGCCCATGTGCGGCAATTTCACGTTCGAATCGAGTGATGCCGGTGCCACCTCGCAAAACGTCACCTTGACGCGCCTGGTGGCGAAGGTCGCTTTGAGCCTGAAGACGGAAAACGGCTCGTTCGCAGTAGGCTCGGTCACATTGGAGAACGTACCGAAGAATGTATGGTATGTAGACCAGCAAGCCGAATTTGAGGTGACAAGCTACGGTGGCGGAACGAATACCGACATAGTTTGGTATATGCCCGAAAACAAGCAGGGGACGGGGGCGGTATCAAGCGCTACCGCTTGGACGGAACGTTATGAAGGCAAAGCGCCGCAATCGGGCAAAGCTACCTATATTCGTGTGGCGGGAGAATATATTTCTGCCGGTGGAGAAAAGAAAGAGGTGGTTTTCGTGATATATCCGGGCAAGAGTACCGACGCCAATGACTTTAATGTGGTACGCAATACCAAGTACACGGTAACGGCTACAATCAAGGGAACGAATTTGGCGGATGCCCGTGTAATGGTGGGCAAAGACCTGAGCATGGACGCTGATGGGAAACCCGCCACGGCAAATTGCTACCTGGTGAATCAATCCAACACCTGGTATCGCTTCAAAGGCACTATTCGCGGGAACGGTTCTGTAAAAACAGATCCTATTACCCTGCCTGCGGGAGTGGCTGCCGCCGATGAAAGCATATCTCCCGCTGCCGCCGAATTGGTATGGGAAACGGGCAAGCATGGCGGCGTCATTGAATACGTCGGTTGGTCGGCAAGCGGTTATGTCACTTTCAAGACCGGCGACTTGACGGAAGGAAACGCGGTTATTGCCGTAAAGGCAAATACGAATGACAATGAAGCGCTTTGGAGCTGGCATATCTGGAGGACATCGTTCGATTTGGCAGGGATGAATGCAGCCCATACACAGACGTATAAGACTAACCTACGGCACGGAATGGCAGACATTTACTGGGATGGTTTTACGGTTTCTTCCCGTGATTTAGTAATGATGGATCGTGATTTGGGTGCTGCAAGCAATACTCCTTCGAATACGGATGAGGTTACCAAAACTTTCGGTTTATATTATCAATTCGGCCGCAAAGATCCGTTTCCTACGGCAAGTACTAGAGAAAGAAGGTTGGACAACAATTCGGAAATAGTGGATGTCTTTGATAAAGAAGGAACTAAATTGACTGCTGCTGACTTGAGGGGTAATGCCTATCAAATAAAGAATGCAGATGCTTCAACAGAGGTACAAGGAATAATAACGTATGCGATAAAACATCCGTTGAAGTTTATATTGCGTGATGATAATGACAAAAGTGCGAATGGTGGTGATGGAACTAATTCGTCCAATAATTGGATATATGGTGCGCATCCTGCCAATTATACAGCGGGTAAAGCTGAGCCTACTCAAGCCTGGCTTGTTTCTAATAGATTGTGGGGTGGTCAGTTCACGGATAATAAGACCAGTTTGCGTTTAGATACTGAGTTTACAGGTAAAACCATTTATGATCCTTGTCCTACAGGTTGGTGTATGCCTCCTCAGGATACCTGGACAAACTTTACGACGACTAATACAGGAGAAATGCCTGCGGTAACGGATTATAATACAACTAATATTGATTATTATAATTGCCCTGTTGCGGATAAAGCTAATTATGATGATGGGGATGGGATGGGCTTTATGCTTGCTACTTCCGGTGTTTTTGGCCGTCGCTATTACGTGAATGGTGTCGGTTCGGGCACTGAGGCCTTCTACCCGGCAGTCGGCTATCGGGACGGCGTCGGTGGGCAGGTGTACTACGTTGGCGGTGGTTGCTACGCATGGTCGTCGTCGCCGTTTCAGGCAAGTTCGCAGAACGGTGGTTTTCTGTACACGAACATTGGTTGGGTGGGCCCGGTGTACAGCATCAACCGGTCGCACGCGTTCCCCGTGCGCTGCGTCCAGGAATCCAGCGTTCCGGTAGACTGATGTGATAGACGCCTTCTAAGGGAAAGTGACGAAATAGAAATGAATAGAATATGATAACGATACAAAAAAGTAATATGACAGGAATAAAACGAATAAAGGCAATTAATGTGCTTATAGCCTTGGGGACTTTTCTGCTGGTTTCATGCTCCGCAGATATTGACCCCACAAACAATGCAGGCAAGCCGCAAGGCCCTACGGCCAATGTCTGCCTATCGTTAAGCACCTCGCCCATGAATAGTAGCGGCGCCATGATGCGTTCAAAAGAAGAGGCGCTCGAGCTGGTATTGGGCGATGACAGTACGGCCAAGCCCAATACCAATGTAACCCGTGCTGCGACTATACCCGGCGAGGTGGCTAATGAAGATATTATTAATGATATCTGTGTGTTTCAGTTTGGCTCGGATAATAAACTGATATATAAGGAATACAGCAGCGGACTGGGTGGGAATACCGTAAGTATCCCCTTGCTTACCGGAGTCGGTATTTGTCCGGTATATATAGTAGCTAATGTGGGTGACGTTACGGGGGACTATACGCTGAACACTACTACCGAGGCTGTTTTTAAAGCCTCTTACAGAGCAAACCAAACGGCATCCACCGTTATCAATGGCGGTTTGCCTATGTGCGGCAATTTCTCGTTCAACTCAGAGTCCGTAACTTCCAGTCCGCAAGAAGTAAGACTGACGCGTCTGGTAGCGAAGGTCACTTTGAACCTGGCAATAGGGAACGGCTCGTTTACGGCCAGCTCAATTACGCTAGAGAACGTTCCGAAGAATGTATGGTATGTAAACCAGCAAGCTGAGTTTGAAGTGACAAGCTACGATGGTGGAACGAATACCAATATCGTCTGGTATATGCCCGAAAACAAGCAGGGGACGGGTTCGGTATCGAGCGCTGCCGCTTGGACGGAACGTTACGAGGGTAATGCGCCTATATCCGGTAAAGCCACCTATATCCGTATAGCGGGAAGATATACTCCTACAGGTGGCATAGTCAAAGATATAGTCTATACGATTTACTTGGGCAAGAGCGCCGATGCCAACAACTTTGACGTGGAACGAAACACCAGATACAACGTCAATGCCGCCATTAAAGGTACAAACCTGATGGATGCCCGTATGCAGGTGGGCAAGGATCTGAGCATAGACGCTGATGGGAAACCCGCCACAGCAAATTGTTATCTGGTGAATCAATCCAATACCTGGTATCGCTTCAAAGGCACTATTCGTGGAAATGGTTCTACAAAAACAGATCCTATTACCCTGCCTGCGGGAGTGACTACTGCCGATGAAAGAATATCTCCCGCTGCCGCCGAATTGGTATGGGAAACGGGCAAGCATGGCGGCGTCATTGAATACGTCGGTTGGTCGGCAAGCGGTTATGTCACCTTCAAGACCGGTGACTTGACGGAAGGAAACGCGGTTATTGCCGTAAAGGCAAATACGAATGACAATGAAGCGCTTTGGAGCTGGCATATATGGAGGACATCGTTCGATTTGGCAGGGATGAATGCAGCCCATACACAGACGTATAAGACTAATTTGAGAAAGGGAATGAACAGCGCTCAATATTGGAATAATTTTACCGCCTCTTCCCGTGAATTAGTAATGATGGATCGTGATTTGGGTGCTGCAAGCAACACTCCTTCGAATACGGATGAGGTTACCAAGACTTTCGGTTTATATTATCAGTTCGGTCGCAAAGATCCGTTTCCTACGGCAAGTACTAGAGAAAGAAGGACGGACAACAATTCGGAAATAGTGGATGTCTTTGATAAAGGAGGTAATAAATTGACTGCTGCCGATTTGAGAGGTAGCGCCTATCAAATAAAGAATGCAGATGCTTCAACAGATGCGCAAGGAATAATATCGTATGCGATACAACATCCGTTGACGTTTATATTGCGCGATGATAATGACAAAAGTGCGAATGGTGGTGATGGAACTAATTCGTCCTATAATTGGATTTATGGCGCACATCCTGCCAATTACACAGCAAGTAAAGCTGAGCCTACTTCTGCTTGGATCGTTTCTAATAGGTTGTGGGGTGGCCAGTTCACGGATAATAAGACCAGTTTGCGTTTAGATACTGAGTTTACAGGAAAAACCATTTATGATCCTTGTCCTCCCGGTTGGTGTATGCCTCCTCAGGATACCTGGACAAACTTTACGACGACTAATACAGGAGAAACGCCTGCGGGAACGGATTATAATACAAGTAATACTACTTATTATAATTGTCCTGATGCAGATAAGGCTAATTATGAAGATGGAAATGGGAAGGGCTTTATGCTTGCTACTTCCGGTGTTTTTGGCCGTCGCTATTACGTAAATGGTGTCGGTACGGGCACTGAGGCCTTCTATCCGTCAGCCGGCTATCGCTACGGCGGCAATGGGCAGGTGGTCTACGTTGGCTATGGTTGCTACGCATGGTCGTCAGCACCGTTTCAGGCAAGGGCGCAGAACGGTGGTTTTCTGAGCACGGACATTGGTTGGGTGCGCCCGGTGTACGACGCCTACCGGTCGGGCGCGTTCCCCGTGCGCTGCGTCCAAGAATCCAGCGTCACAGAATGATGTACCATTGTATCGTTTAAAAGAACAGCCCAAGGAATAAGAAGTCAATGCTTTGTTCTTTCTTATTCTCTTAGGTTTGCCTGTGTCGTTTGTGGATGAGATATCACCATCCGATGCTATTTGTTTGTTTGCGAAGCCTCTTTACCCAAGTGTGGGAGAGAGGCTTTTTAGTGTTAAGTTACCGGGTTTAGTCACCGTTCTTTTCCCTTTTTTCCTCTTTTCTTCCGTTATTTGTTTTGTTTTGCGTTCAAATAGTCCTCTCAATTAATAGTTATACCCTCTACAACCTATTGTAGGTAGTATTATGTATCTATTACCCAGCCTCGGAAAAGTTCTTTTCGTTCTTGATGAAGTTGCCGCATCTTTGCAGTGTTAACGTTGACAAAGAGATTTAGTAACAAAGTATTCATTAAAAAACAATTGAATTATGGCAATTTTATTTAGAAAGCATGCTCGCTTGAGCGATTTGATGGACAAAACATCTCCTAAAAGAGTGTATCCGGTCATTACGTATGAATATACCAATGCTGCCACATTGAGTGAAGTAGCTAAGGAAATCAGCAGCAATGCCGGTGTGAGTGAAGGTGAAACAATCAGTGTACTGAAAGACTTTCGTACGCTACTAAAGAAACTGTTGCTATCGGGCAGATCCGTCAATATAGACGGGCTGGGGTATTTTTACCTCGCTGCAAAGAGCAAAGGAACCGATAAGGCGGAAGATTTTACTGCCAATGACATCACGGGCTTGCGCATTTGCTTCCGGGCCAATAGTGACATTCGCCTGGTGGCCTCGGGCACTACCCGTTCCGATGGATTGAAATTCAAAGACGTAGACCGTATCAATGATAATAACTCTACCGGAAATCCGGATGATGATAATCACGGCGGCTCTACAGGTGATGAAAATGATAATCCCTTAGGATAACGGATTCATCTTATCCTATCCTATCCTGAAAGGAGGTGTGAAACATGAAGAAAACAGTCTGGGGTAAAATCCTGAAAGTGCTGGTAGCTGTGGCTACTGCAATAATCGGTGTCCTGGGAGGCACAAATGTACATGATTCCTGATAGGGAAGTTTCTTGAGAAGTGGGAGAATAATATAGCTATTCTCCCACTTTTACTTGTTATTATTCAGTGGAATGACTAACTTTGTCGTAAAGAATGGGTTGAAGAATCAGTTAATGTATAAAGTATGATGAGTGATAAGATTTATCCGATAGGTATTCAGAACTTTGAGAAGCTTCGCAAGAGTGGATACTTCTATGTTGATAAGACTGCCTTGATTTACAAAATGGTAAAGACCGGTAGTTATTATTTCCTGAGCCGTCCGCGCCGCTTCGGCAAGAGTTTGCTCATTTCTACCCTTGAAGCATACTTTCAGGGAAAGAAGGAACTTTTCCAAGGGCTGGCAATAGAACAGCTTGAAAAGGATTGGATAAAGCATCCTGTATTGCACTTGGACTTGAATACGGAGAAGTATGATTCACCCGAAAGTTTGGAAATCAAATTGAATAGTGTGTTGTCCGACTGGGAACAGATTTATGGTTCGGAGCCGTGGGAAAAGTCTTTTGGTTTGCGTTTTGCGGGTATCATAAAGCGTGCTTGTGAGAAGACCGGACAGATGCTAGTCATACTTGTGGACGAATATGACAAGCCTATGCTGCAAGCCATCGGTAACGAGGCATTGCAGAAAGAATTTCGTGATACCTTGAAATCTTTCTATAGTGTACTGAAAACAATGGATGGTTGCATTCAATTTGCAATACTGACAGGGGTTACTAAATTCGGAAAGGTAAGCGTGTTCAGCGATTTGAATAATTTGGATGACATTTCGATGTGGAATAAGTACATTGATATCTGTGGTATCAGTGATAAGGAATTGCATGATAACCTGGAAGACGATTTGCATGCGTTTGCCGATTCGCAAGGTATGACGTACGAAGAACTTTGTGACAAACTGCGGGAGTATTACGATGGTTATCATTTTACGCATAACTCTATCGGCATTTACAATCCATTCAGCCTGCTGAATGCTTTTGACCGCAAGGAGTTTGGCAACTATTGGTTTGAGACGGGTACGCCTACCTATTTAGTGAATTTGCTAAAAAAACATCATTATAACTTGAAGTGTATGGCATACGAGGGAACTGATGCCCAGGCATTGAACAGCATTGACTCCGAATTAGAGAATCCTATACCAACGCTCTATCAAAGCGGCTATCTGACGATTAAAAGTTATGATAGCGAATTTGGAATCTATAAGTTAGGTTTTCCGAACCGTGAGGTAGAGGAGGGTTTTGTCCGTTTTCTGCTTCCTTTGTTTGTCAAGGCGAATTAGACAGATTCGCCTTTGTGCTTGTGGAATAACGGGACTACTTCCTAGTCGGTTCAGAAGTTTAGCCACTGTTTAAACGATGATAACTTCTCCTCACTAATGGTAATCTTATCTTTATAGGGTGGACGCACACTTACTACAATTTTACCGTTGAAGTAGGGTTCGGCATGGTCGATGGCACTGATACAGACAATCACTTGCCGGTTGGCACGGAAGAAGCGGTCAGGGTCTAGTTGTTCGGTGAGTTTGTTCAGGGAAAGGTCGATAATATGTTCCTGCCCCGTGCGGGTAACGGCAAAGGTTATTTTATTCTCCGAATAGAAATAGGCGATATCACTGACTTGGAGCAACGAGAAACGATCGACACCTGAGATTAAGAAACGGGTGCGGTATTGCTTCTCGTGTGGTTGGAGGGCATCGAGAAGTGTATTCAGGTAGTTATCGGGCAGGGAGTTACCGCTGTTTTTCAACGTTTCGTATTTTACGATGGCATCCAACAAACGTTGTTCGTCTACAGGTTTCAGAATATAATCAATGCTATTGACCGTAAAAGCACGTACGGCATATTGGTCGTAGGCAGTAGTGAAAATAATGACCGAAGAGGGATGCGCCGCAGACAAGAAATCAAACGAATTGCCATCAGCCAGTTGTATATCCAGAAATATGAGATCGGGATGTGGATGAGAAGAAAACCATGCAATGGCTTCGTCCACACTACCCGGCAGGACAGAGATATTCCAGTCCGGGCGTAGCCGCGAAACCATAGAGTGTAGCAGGCGTGCGGCGGGTACTTCGTCTTCAATGATAACTACGTTCTGTTTATTCATATAATAAGGGTATTTTTACAGTAAATGTATCTGATTGGTGCAGGATGATTATTTCTTTGCCGGACATCAACTTGCAACGTTTGGCAAGGTTCTGCAAACCTACGCCTGTAGTGGCGGAGTTCTTTTTAGGATGTATCGGGTTACTAACTATCAGTTGCTCTTCTTCAATCCCGATACTGATTTTCATCGGTTTGCTTTGAGTGATGGAGTTGTGTTTGATCACATTTTCCACTAGCAATTGCAAGGTAAGTGGCGGCAAGAGGCATTCGTTGTAGTCCGATGGAATACAGTATTCGCAACTCAGGCAATCGCCTAAACGTACCTCATGGAGGAAGAGGTAAGAACGGGTAAACTCCAATTCTTCATTCAGACTTACCAGTGTCTTGTTCTGACTTTGCAGGACGTAGCGGTACACGCTGGACAAGTGTTTGGTAAAACTGACCGCATTCTTCGGATTGTATTCAATTTCGGCAATCAGTGTATTGAGGCTATTGAAGAGGAAATGCGGATTAAGTTGGTTTTGCAAAGCCGTGTATCGGGCTGTATCGTTTTCGGCCTGTAATTTAGCCGCCCTCTTCTGAAGTTTCAAGGCATTCAACATGGAACGATTGCTTAATACCAATCCTAAAATAACTAATTCTACCAACCATACTACAATAAGTAACTGCCAGCCGCTATTTACCAAAGTGAATAGCTTGGCGGCACCTGCCAATATTTTGGCAAAGACCAACAAACCATAGTTCAATAAAAAATACAACAACATGACGGTGATGTAGACAGCAGGTATTTTCCATCGGGAACGGATGTTGAGTGCATATTGATTATTGATCCACGAGCTAAGATGCAGGGTAGTGTATCCCAATACATTAAAGGCGGCAACGAAGAAAACGAATGCCCCACGGGAGTAGAGTGCGTCTGCTATACGGGGAGTCAGGTCTGTATAATTAACCAATACCAGGTAAGAGAAAGCTCCTAACCCGGAAAAAAGCAAGGTGTATATCAAATTGTTCCACTTCATAATGGGGCAAAGGTAGGAATTAAATGAAGAATGAAGAATGAAGAATGAAGAATTTGGCTGCGCAATGCGAGTACACCGCATGGTAATTCTTCATTCTTCATTCATCATTCTTCATTTATCAGTATTTATGCAGCGCTTTCAGCAAATCTGAGTAATAAGTTTGTGCTGACACTTTGGCTTGCACATGGTTAATTTGTGAACTTTGACGGTAATTCTTTGCTTCGATTACTTCGACAATGGAAACTTTACCTTCGTCGTAGCGCTCTTGTGCCATGCGTTCGTTATCGCAGGCTTTGTTTAGGGAATTACCCGTAAGGCGTACTTGCTCTAGGGATTGTGACAAGGAGGTATGGGCGGATTGAATTTCCAGATTGACATGATCCGTCACCTTGTATAGGTTATCGTTTGCCATGCCGACCTTCCAGGAAGAAGCACGTTTCTCGTTACGCCTCTTTCCCCATTCAAAGAGGGGTATGGATAGCTTGGCATAAACGGCATAGTTAGGGTCCATGTCGGTACGGAAGTCGTAGCCCGGAGATGAATAACTGCCGTCTATGCCAATATGGAATTGAGGCTTAAATTTGGAATCGGTTAGTTTTCCGGTACTTTCGGCTATCCGTATCCGGTCGTGGGCTATCATCAACTCGGGGCGGTTGCTGCCGTCAAATAGTAGCAGGCTGTCGGAAAGAATGACGGTAGGGATCGTGTCTTCTACTTCGGTTTCGGTTTTCAGATCCACTCCGATCAGGGAGTTGAGAGCCATTCGTCCGGTGTCGAAGTTGCTTTGAGCTTGGAGTAACTGATAGTCGGCTTCATTTAATTTGACTTCGGCCATCAGAAGGTCTTGTGGATCGGAAAGTCCGACGTCGACCCGCTCGCGGATGGTTTGCACCAGCGAAGCGATGGATTGACGGTAGTCGGTGGCGATCTGTATCAGTTCGGCACGGGCTACAGTATTCCAGTACTGAATATCGGTTTGATAGCAGACGGATGATAAAAGTAGTTCGGCTTGATGGGTACTAAGCGATTGTTGATGCTTTGCCATACGAATATTCTCAAGAATGCGTCCACCGGTATAGATGGGTTGCATCAAGGTGAGAGAGGCACCGTATTTCATGTTCCGTCCCTGAAAAGATATAGGATTGTCTGCTTGTGGCAAATGAATATTCAGTTCCAAAGGATTACCGGTGTACTGAAAATTGGCGTCGCCGGAGAGCTTGGGTTTGAGATCAGCTTGTGCCGATTTCACTAACTCGATGCTCGAAGCGATGTTCTTATCCGCCGCACGCAGGTCATGGTTGTAATTCAATGCCATAGACCTGTACTTCTCTAACAACGGACTTTGCTGTGAGAATGCGGACGGAATACACAAAAGACACACAAAAAAGGTATAGATAACTTTCATACTTATTTTATTTTTATCTTATAGAATAAAACATACAATGCCGGAGTAACGAATAACGTGAGCAGTGTAGCGAAGGTCAGACCAAAGATAATAGTGGCCGCCATGCCCCCGAAAGCTATGTCGAACAGTAACGGTATCATACCCAGAATGGTGGTGGTAGCTGCCATCAGTACAGGCCGTGTTCTGGATACGGTAGCTTCTACCACTGCGGTATAGGGTAGTACTCCGTCTCGGCGTTGTATGTTGATTTCATCTATCAGTACAATTACATTCTTGATGATCATACCCAGCAATCCCAGCCAGCCGGCAATGGGGAAGAATCCGAAATCGAACCCTGTCAGCAACATTCCGATAGCTACTCCGATGAGTGACAACGGAAGTACACAAAGAATGATGATCGGCTGCCGGAAGTTACCGAACAGGGCTACCAGTATAACAACAAGCGCTAAGAAAGCCAATGGAAAATATTTAGCGACGGCTTGTATTGCCTCACCCTGGTCTTTGAACTGTGAATCCCAGAAGAAGGTATAACCTTCGGGCAGCTTCATCTGCTCTATCTCCTGCCGGATTTCTCCATGCACCTCGGCCATGGTGTGTCCCGGCTGTACGCCACACATGGCGGCCATAGACAACTGGCGGTTGTAAGTGCGTATTTGTGGAAATTCCCAGGTGGTTTCAATGCGCTCCGTTACTTGTGAAAGAGGTGCCGAGCGTTCACCGTTCCATACATAGAAATTTCCTAGAGAATGCTCGTCGGTAATATCATAACCTTCGGACTTCAGCAGTACGGGCACTTTCTTCTCATTGTCCCGATAGATGCCTACCGGAGTACCGTCGCTGATGGATTTTACCGATTGCATCATCTGAGCCTTGGTAATGCCCAGTTCGCCGGCTTTCACCGGATCGAAGACGGGGCGGAGCATCAGCGCCATATTGCCCCATTCATTACGGGCATCGGCTACTTTGGGATTTCTGCGCATGATTTCAGTAGCTTCATTTACCAAAGAGTCGAGTACCGCCGGGTCAGGACCTAAGAAACGGGCTTCGATCATTGCCTCGCTCAGCGGACTTAGCTCGAACTTATTCACTTTTATCAGTGGTTCGGGATATTTCAACCGGATGGAATCTTGCAATAAAGCATTCAATTGGCGCGACTCCTTGGAAGTGTGACATTTAACCAATAGCTGCGCATAGTTGCTTTGTGGCCCGAAAGCTATGTTAGACAAATAATAGCGAGGCGGGGTGCGGCCGATATAGGTCGATACCATTTCAGTTTCAGGTTGTTGTTGGATATAGTCTGCCATTTTTCCCACCAGCTTGTCGGTTTCATGGATATTAGTGCCTTCGGGCAGCCATACATCCACCGAGAAGTATTGTTTGTCGAGTGCAGGTACAAATACTTTCGGGATAAACTTGAAGCTCCATGCTGAGAGTACCAACATTACGACCAGGCTGCCGATAGCCAAGTAGCGGTGCCGGATGACCCAATGCAAGGAATTACGAAAATGGTTGTAATATTTTCCACTGAATAACTCAGCAGTCAGTTCTTCCGGGCGTGGGCGGCGCACATATTCTTGAATGAAGAACGGATTTTGCGTCAAGGCAAAGACCCAACTGAACATCAGCGATACACCGATCACTATCACCAAAGAGGAAAGTAACTCTCCCGTGATATGCGGTGAATAATAGATGGGCAGAAAAGTGAGAATCGCAATAATGGTAGCCGCCAGTAAGGGCAGGGCAGTAGAAGAACAGGCACGCATAATGGCAACCCGTTTGCGCATTCCCCGTTGCATATTCACCAATGCCGAATCGAATACCACAATAGCATTATCCACCAGCATTCCCATAGCGATGATAATGGCGGCAAGTGACATACGTTGCAGGGCTATACCGGTAGAAAGCATCACGATGAGGGTTGCGAAGATGGAGAATATCAACCCGCTGCCAATGAGCATACCATTCTTGAAACCGATAAAGAAGAGCAGGATGGCAACTACCGTAACTACGGAGATAATAAGATTCAGTATAAATCCCTGATTGGCTACATCCGACTCATAACCTTGGTCGTAGATAGAAGCCAATTCAAAACCTTGGGGCATACTTTCGGCAAGTTGGTTTACTTTTAGTTTTACTGCTGCGGCCATATCTACTACGTTACCGGTGGGCACGGTGGAAATGGCAATACCTACCGCTTGTTGTCCATTGATGCGCATCAGATTGGTGGAAGGAGTTTGATAACTCTCTTCTATGGTGGCAATGTCTGCCAAGCGGAAATGTTCGCCGCTACGCGATACAATTGTAAGATTGCGTATATCATCAAGCGAGTAGAAGTTTCCGGTAGACTCGATGCGGATGCGGTTGGGACCTGCATCTACTCCGCCTGCATCCACTACTTTATTCTGCCCCTCGAAAGCGCGGGCGATATCTGCTGTAGTAATGCCGCTGCGTGCCATCACGGATGGGCTGACGGATACATCGATAGTGGGTGTCTGTGTACCGTATATTTCTACTTTGGCAACGTCTTTTACTTTTAGTAGTTCATTCTTGATAAGTTTGGCTTGATCTTCCAGTTCGCGATAGGTACGTCCTTCGGCGGTCAGTCCGTAGAATACACCCAGTACATCGCCAAAGTCATCGTTTACCACAGAGGGACCGGCCCCGGCGGGTAACTTGCTTTGCACATCATTTACTTTCCGGCGAAGTTTGTCCCAAAGTTGTTGCATCTCGTCGGCACGGATTTCTTTCTTTACATAGACTGTAATTTTGGAGAGTCCGGCACGGTTTTCAGTCTTCAAGTAATAAAGCTCGCCTAGTGATTGGATGGATTCTTCCAAGATGTCCGTCACTTGCGATTGCACTTCCGCGGGCGACGCACCCGGATAGGGGGTCAGTACCAATGCTTGTTTAATAGTAAAGGGCGCATCTTCCAGCTTTCCCATTTTGACGTAAGAAAACAAACCGCCGGCAATGACTAAGATCATCAGCAAGATAGTGACTTGCTTCTTCTGCAAGAAGTATTTTACTAATTTCATAATTATTCGGTCTTTGAGGTCGTGGTTACTTTCATTCCATCCGATAAGAAGCGGAGCTTGCTTACCACTACGGTTTCATTGGCTTGCAATCCTTGGGAAATAGCGGCATAGCCGTCGGGCAACAATTCGCTTACCGTTACTTTCCGTTGGCTAACCTGATTGTTTTCCGAATTCATTATCCATACATAGCTTCCCTCCGTGGGACGGTGACACAGTGCTGTCTGGGGGATGCAGACCCCGGATGCGCCTTCTTCTTGCGTAACATCCAGTATCGCTTTACCGGACATACCCGCCAGAAGTTCACCGTCCTTGTTCGGAAGAAAAGCAGTCAATAAATACGAGAGGTTATTCCGCGTAGTTCCTTTGGAAACCTCGGCTATACGTGCGTCGAAGCATTTGCCCGGCAGTGCGTCGAAACGCAAGCGGATGCTATCCATCTTTTGAGCAGCGTAAGCAACATCCTGAGTAACATATATTTCTACCTTGAGTTGATGAATATCTATCAATGAAAGTACCGGTTGCGTTGCTTTGACGTCCTGAAACTTTTCGATATAAACTTCTCCCACATATCCGGTGAAAGGAGCAATCAGACGTGTGTCGGCGAGTTCGTTGACGGCAGTTTCAAAAGCCATTTTAGTAGAAATATATTCAGCCTTTGCCTTTTCGTAGGTACTGGCTGAGATATTTTCTTTCTTATACAATGCCTCTATACGTTCAAATTCCGCTTTAGCCTGGCGATATACGGCTTCTGCACGTTCTTTACGGATACGGAAGTCGCGCGGGTCAATCTCTGCGATGATACTTCCCTGCTTGTATAGGTTGCCTGCATAAACATCGAAATGGTCGATGGGACCACCTACTCTGAATGAAAGCTCGGAAGTGCGGAACGGTTGGGCAATAAAAGGAAACTCCTTGTTACCGGCTTGAGAAAGGGTAGTGGCTTTCGCTGTATAAACCAAGAGGTCTTGTTCGTTTTTCGTCTCCTTTCCGTTGCAAGCGCAAAGCAGGAAAGAAAGACCGGACAATAGAATGAATCGTACTTTTGTTCTCATATCTCTTTTTAGAATTTTCGACAAAAGTAGAAAGGCCTGTGAGAACTTGAAGGGGAATATATTCTGAAGCCGGAAAAAGAAAAGCTAAAAGCGGAGAATAAAGTACTGAAAGGCAATGCCCCCGGTTTGAAGTGACCGAGGGCGAAGATATAAAGGTTTTGAATTTTACATGAAGATGATATGCTTGCTCAATATGGACGTTATCTGTCCTCTCAGTTGATTGGCGTTAATAGGTTTCGCCATGTAAGCATCGAATCCGTTTTCCATGACTCTCTGCTCGTCCGAAGCGTATGCAAATGCTGTAACGGCTATGATAGGCACTTTGGTAGAGAACTTACGTATTTCTTTCGTAGCCTCATAACCGTCCATTACCGGCATATTGATATCCATTAAAATAAGTTGAGGGTTATGTTCTTTGAACATAGCTACTGCTTCTTCGCCATTCCATGCATGTACCAAATTATAATCTTTTTTTAGGATAGACTCGATCAGCCGATAGTTGCTGTCATGGTCTTCTGCTACCAGAATTGTTATTTTCTGCTGTTTTATCTTGATGGGCTCTGCTATCAATTCTTTGTGCGTTAGGTTGACCGCAGGAGTAAAAGGCACTGTGAACCAGAATGTGGAACCTTCTCCCAATTCAGATTGCAATCCTATTTCGCCTCCCATTTGCTGCACAAGGGTCTGGCAGATAGAAAGACCAAGTCCGGTGCCTTGAACAAAATTGTTCAGCTTGACAAAACGTCCGAATACACTTTCTTGTTTGTCTTCGGGAATGCCGCATCCGGTGTCTGCTACATAGAAGTAAATCATGTTATTTCGTTTCTCATATCCAAACCGGATACTGCCGGAGTCGGTAAACTTAATGGCATTGGTCACTAAATTAATTATAATCTGAGAAATGCGATTACGTTCTGCATGAATATTAAGTTCCGGCAAACCTTGTTCAAAAACGAGTGTTAAATCTTTATCGGCAGGCAGCTTTAAACGGAGAGAACTTTCCAGTTCCCACATTACTTTATTCAGTTCGAAGTCGGTATCAATAAACTCCATAGTACCTGCTTCGATTTTTGAGAGGTCGAGAATGTCGCTTATCAATTGCAAAAGCAATGTATTATTGTTTTCGATTATGCTGACATATTCCATCTTTTCTTCCTCCTCTTCAGTAGAAGCCAGGATGCCGGAGAATCCTACAATTGCATTGAGCGGAGTTCGTATTTCGTGGCTCATATTGGCAAGGAATGCTGATTTTAAACGGTTGGATTCTTCTGCCCGGTTTTTGGCAAAAATCAAATCACTTTCCATCTTCTTCCGTTCGCTGATGACGAGTGAAGAACCCACAAGAGTGATTGGTTGACCTTTTTCATCATAACTTTCTACTGCCGCTTGCGCCTCTACCCAATCAACATGTTTACATCCATTTATGCGATTCACAACCCTGTATTCTTCTTTTACTTTCTGAGTACGGCCTGCCAGCAGATCGGCAAACGCTTGTTTAACTTTGGGAAGGTCTTCCTTGTATATCTTGGAAAAGTATTGACTGTCCGGTACAGAAAGTTGTTCGTCGCTTATTTCGTTGTTGCTACTCAATTCAATGGGCTTGTTTACATCACAAAGTATGGTATGGTTTTGTAAGTCCCACTTCCAAGGAACGATATTCGCCACATCGAGCGCCATAGACAGTTTGTGGTTGATAGAACGGAGCATTTCCTGCGTATGGTGCAATTCTGTACTATCCAAACAGAATACATCCATGAAGTGTTCATCATCATTCAGATTAACTAATATATCATAGTAGGTGTCTATTTCCTTATAGTAATAAGAGAAGGTGATGGAACGTTTCTCTTTCAAGGCAATATTCATAAAATGGTGGAATTGTGGGATAGATTCGGGAAACATTTCACTGCCTAGCTTTCCAACAATTTCGCTACGTTTTATGAATTTGTCCTCAAAGCGCTTGTTGACATCCGCATATCGGGTGTCGGCAATACGTCCGTTCTCATCTAATATAAGCTCTTGCAACATATAGAGAATGGGCATGGTATTGATAAGATTGTAATATTTGCCCACAGTTTTTAATTCATTTTGTTGGATATGTTTCATCTTTACAAGTACGCGGACACGGTGGTACTGGAAAAATAGCAAGGCAAGTATCACGAGACAAACACTGCCAATGATGATATATTCGTATTGCTCCCAAAATGTGGGAGGGGCATTGAAGAAAATGGTATTTGAGGGACAGCGGGCCGGGTCGAGATTGCGCTGAAGCAATGATTGGTAATTGAACATTGGGGCACCGTTGTCAATTTGGTAAAAGGGAATGTCACGGGCGGGCGTCCCATTGATTATATCCTCGATGTTGGTTAACATTTGGTTGATATACCTTTTTTCATTATAAACATGACCGCCAACAATTCCACCTTCTTCTTTTATTCCGACTGTTCTGAAAGAGAATAAAGGAATAGATACCGTTGCAATAATTCGATGTGAATTGGTGGTCATAACCAAGTTATCGGAAAAATCCTGTTTGCGAATCCATGAAGTGAAAAGCACACCGGTGGTTTCTTGATTCTGGTGATTTAATATACTGAAGAGGCTGTCGGTAGAAGTACTTTCTGCAGATAAAAATTCGTACGCCAGCTCAGGATATTTTTTTTGTATAATCTCGGAAAGATCATAATTGTTTTGCCTGCAAATGTATGTTCGGTCACCAATATATATGATCTTGTTCATTTGAGGAATGAGTTGCTTCATTAATTGAATGTTCTCTTCCAAATAGTTGTGTGCCAGCATAAAAGTAATGTTGAACTTTTCGTGCAGCTTGCTGACGGGAATACGTTGCTTTGGAGTGAGTGCATGTCCTAAGGTTATTAACTCTTCGGGGCCTGTATAATCACGTTCACCACATAACAGCATGGGTACATTGGGCCATTTTTCGTTTAGCTCATCACAAAATATGTAGCTTGCACACCCTATCATTACAATTAGCTTAGGGGTTTGGGAGGGCAGTTTTTGGAACATGCTCTCTTTTAGTTTTCCTAAATCTTCCGGACGTTCCAGTGTCAGTAACTTCAGGTGGGCAGTGATGACACCTATATTACTGTTTTTAGAAGCCATGTCTAGAATGGGATTAATAAGGCTGTTACTCCAAGGGTTTGAGTCGGCATAAGTATTAATAACAAGAATATGGTCGATATCCGATTGTGTATTATTACCAGTTAGGGGATGGATATTTATTAGTAGGCAGAAAATAATAATGACTGCTTTCAATATGTTTCTCATGTTACTATCAGCTGTTTGCTTGTTTGTGATAATTGAGCAAAAGTAAGTATATTATATTGAATGGGCAAAAAATAATTGCGAAATAATTGGGAATTGAGGATTAGAAAAATACGGAGTGGCACAATCACTGTGTCACTCCGTTTTGCCTAATTATTGAGATGTAAAAAGTAGGCTATTAAAAAAGGAGAGTTATTTCTCTTCTTTTTTCAAGTCGACGGTGATATATTTCTCTCCGTCATAGATGCTATTAATCCGGATATTCAATCCTTTTTTGTCTTTCAGCATGTCTGCAACGTTGTCTAGTTTGAAAGAAACCAGTCCGGTACCTAACATGAGTGGCGAATCATTATAAGCATTTTGACGAAACTCCAGGGTCAGGTAATCAGGCTTGTCATTCTCTCCGGTAGACACCTCGTTTATAACCAAATTGAGCATGTGCTTCTTGTCTTGGTTGTTGCTATGGTAAATTTGATATTTTATGTTCAGATAGTCTCCTGTAATCCATAGGTCGGTGGCGTTGATACGGTCATCGCCAATGCTGTCCGCTTTCTCGGCAGGCATGGAGTAGATGTCTTTGGTCAAAATGTTTTCGATGTGATTGACTTGTGCGTTGTATTCGTAACCGGCTAAAGGTTCCTCCAATTTGGTGAAATAAACGAATGCCCGTTGTCCATCAATCACAGCATAATTACGAATGAGAGTTGTATCACTTGGATAAAGTTTGCTCCCCTCGTCCAATGCAAAATAATAATCTTTTCCTTCTATCACATTTAATGTGCCGACTGCAAAGAGCGTACCTTTGTATGGATCATCCAAATCGTCCAAACAAGATTGGAGTGTAGGCATGACAAAGAATAGAAGCATAAAAGCAATAATCGATAGTCTTAATTTCTTCATACGTGGTAGGTTTTTACTTTTTTAATTTGTTTTCGTACTATGTACTTTGAAAATACCAATGATAGCTAAATACTGCACATTAGATTGTTAAAGAAATAAAAGTGCTATTTTCTTATCTATATGATGCAGTACTTTTGTGCCCGTTGCATTTATAAGGTAAACACGTGTTAAAAGAAGGAATGGAAGAACAGAAACTGGCAGAACGTTGCAGGCAAGGAGACAATATTGCCCGCAAAGAACTGTATGAGCATTATGCAGGGCGCATGCTTGGCGTATGCCTTCGTTATGCCGGTGACAGGGAAACAGCGCAAGACTTAATGCATGATGGTTTCCTGAAAATCTTTGATTCTTTTGATAAATTCACTTGGAGGGGAGAAGGTTCCCTGCGTGCGTGGATGGAGCGTGTAATGGTGAATACGGTTTTGCAGTATTTGCGGAAGAATGATGTGATGAACCAGACGGCGGCGCTGGAAAATGCTCCCGAAGTCTATGAGGAACCGGAGGCATCGTCAGTAGATGCCATTCCTCAGAAAGTGCTAATGCAGTTTATCAGTGAATTACCTGCCGGTTACCGTACTGTATTCAACTTATATGTTTTTGAAGAGAAACCCCATAAGGAGATAGCTCAAATTTTGGGTATTAACGAAAAGTCATCCGCTTCGCAATTGACGCGTGCCAAAGCGGCTTTAGCAGTGAAGGTGCGCGAATGGATGAAAAAAAATGCATAAATGAAAGAACGTATGGAAGATGAATTGTGGATGAAGAAGATAAAGGAGCGGCTGGAAGATTACTCTGAACCATTACCGGCATCCGGTTGGGAACGGTTGGAGAAGGATTTGGCAGCTTCCAAAGCTACGATAACCGGAAAGCGGAAACTCATTCCGTTCCGTCGCTGGGCTGTATCGGCTGCTGCTATCTTGTTGGTAGCCGTGTCTTCGGTCAGCTTGTGGCTTCTGCAAAGCAGGATGGGGGATGAGGTGCGTAGTACCAATGTGCCGGCGTTGGCCTTGGTGCCCGATGATTTGCCGGAGCAAACCTCGCCTTCAATACAGACCGAAGCAGTGGAGCCTCTTTATCGAGTACATAGCGGCTCATCGAATAATAGATCAAGGCATTCCATGGTAGCACAACAGATTGAATTGCCTTCCATGAATGAACAAGAAGAAGTAACATCATCCACTGAAGTAAAGAATGTTGCTGATGATCGTCAGGTTGAGGAAACTGTAACTCATCGGATAGAAACTACTGAGAAAAAGAAATCCGGTGATGAAGAAACAAAGCAGGTACAGAGACGCCGTCCATCAGGAAAAGATAAACTTCATCTTCCGGTGGAACATAAATCTACTGCTAAATCGAAAGGATGGTCTATGGGAATGTCGGTGAATGCCAGTGGTTTAGGGAATGGCCTGGGGAATGATATGGATCAGAACCTTTACTATAATTCTTCCGGAAGACTTGATTTGAGTTCTACTGCTAATGGAGTGGTCTCTATTCCTAATGGTCAGGAGCTGGTGTTTAAGGATGGTTTACCTTATCTGATGAAACGTGAAAGGAGCATTGCATCGGTCGACCATAAACAACCGCTCAGTTTCGGCTTTTCTGTTAGGAAGAATCTACCTAAAGGTTTCTCTGTAGAAACAGGGTTGACTTATACTTATCTCGCCTCGGATGTGACTTATGATGATAGTTCCGAGAAATTCAGTCAGAAACTTCACTATTTAGGCATTCCTGTTCGTGCTAACTGGAACTTTGTGGATAGTAAATCTTTCACTATGTACGTCTCTGCGGGTGGTGCTGTCGAGAAATGTATATATGGTAAGATTGGCAGCGAAAGTGAAACAGTTAAACCTGTACAAGTTTCTGTGATGGGAGCTGTAGGAGCACAATATAATGTAAGCAACCGGGTAGGTATATATGTGGAACCCGGAGTCTCTTACTTCTTTGATGATGGTTCTCCCGTACAGACCATACGAAAAGAAAATCCTTGTAACTTTACGTTGCAGGCGGGGATAAGATTGACATACTAAAATAGTTATGAGTTATTAGTTATAAGTTATTTGTTGATGTTAGGGCTGCGCTATCGTGCTGCATAGAAACATCAACAAATAACTTATAACTAATAACTCATAACTAATAACTAATTCACCCTCACTTCGGCAAAATATTCTTTGAAGAGCTTTTCTGCTTGTTCCAGTTGTTTCGGACTATTTTCTTTTACTTCTTTCAGTTGATAATCCCAGCCCATGGCTTCATATTTGTGCACGCCTAAGCGGTGATAGGGGAGGATTTCCACTCGTTGGATGTTTTGATACTTTCCAAGTTTTTCGCCGAGGCTGCGGATGTCTTCTTCAAAGTCGCTATATCCGGGAACTAATACATAGCGTAACCAGAAAGGGTGGGCGTGTGCTTCCAGCCAACTGGCGGTATGTAGGGGGTGTTCATTGCTGCGTCCGGTCAAGGTAAGATGACGCTCGGGATTAAATTGTTTGATATCAAGTAGGACGAGATCGGTTAATCCTATTAATTCTTCTACTTCTTTATTCCAAATAGCGCCATTGGTATCGAGGCAGATGTGGATATCGTTGGTCTTTAAATCTTTGAATAAAGGTATCAGGGATTCGGCTTGCAAGGTGGGTTCTCCACCCGAGAAGGTAATTCCGCCTTTCTTCCCGAAGAATGCTTTTTGGCTGATTGCCATTTGGAGTATTTCATTCGGTGGAGTGGGAGTGCCGCCTTTTACGTCTATTGTATCCGGATTGGCGCAATACAAGCAACGAAAAGGGCAGCCTTGCAGGAATACTACAAGGCGTAACCCGGGACCATCAAAGGTGCCCATACTTTCGTATGAATGAACATTAATCAGATTCATGATTCAAAACAAGACTATTCTCGTTCCCCCTATTTAGGGGGACGAGGGGTGAATTACATTCTTTCGTGGAATGAACGGCTGATAACTTCCAGCTGATGCTCGCGGCTTAATTTCACGAAGTTTACGGCATAACCGGAAACACGGATAGTAAGCTGGGGATATTTCTCAGGATGCTCCATGGCATCTTCCAGCATTTCACGATTCAAAACGTTTACATTCAGGTGATGGGCGCCTTTGGTGAAGTAGCCGTCCATCATAGTTACCAGGTTTTCTACGCGGTCTTCCGGGGTGGGGCCTAATGATTTGGGGACGATGGAGAAGGTATTGCTGATGCCGTCTTGTGAGTCACGGTAGCGCAGTTTGGCTACAGAACTTAATGAGGCAATAGCACCATTCTTGTCACGTCCATGCATGGGGTTGGCACCCGGGGCAAAAGCAACGCCTTTGGCACGTCCGTCCGGCGTAGCACCGGTTTTCTTGCCATACATCACGTTGGAGGTGATTGTAAGCAGTGAAAGGGTGGGACGTGCGTTTTTATAGACCGGTAATTTTTTCAATTCTTCGCTGAAGTAATAAACCAAGTCTACGCCGAGATGATCCACGCGGTCGTCATTATTGCCGAAGCAGGGGAATGCGCCGTCGATATCGAAACTTTCGGTCAAGCCTATGTCATTGCGACGGGCGGTAACTTTGGCATACTTGATGGCTGACAAAGAATCGAGTGCAATGGAAAGTCCGGCTACACCGTATGCCAGGTTAATGCGCGGGTCGGTATCGATGAAAGCCATTTGGGCTTTTTCATAATAATATTTGTCGTGCATGTAATGAATGATATTCATCGCTTCGTTGTAGACGCGGGCTATTTCGGTCAGCACTTTCTTGTAATTGCACATTACTTCTTCAAACTTCAAGGTGTCGCCGGTCAGTACGGGGATGCCTTTTACCATGACGGTACCGGTGTTTTCGCAACGTCCGCCGTTGATAGCCAGCAGTAATGCTTTGGCAAGGTTGGCACGTGCGCCGAAGAACTGGATTTGTTTTCCGATAGCTTGGTAAGATACACAACAAGCGATACCATAATCGTCACAATTACGAACCTCGCGCATCAATTCATCGTTTTCGTATTGGATGGAACTGGTATCCACTGAAACTTTTGCACAGAATTCTTTGAAACCTTCGGGCAGTTGCGGACTCCAAAGTACCGTCATATTGGGTTCGGGAGAGGCACCTAGGTTGTAGAGTGTCTGCAAGAAACGGAAAGAAGTTTTAGTCACCTTGCTGCGTCCGTCATTAAAGCGTCCGCCGATGGCCTCTGTTACCCAAGTAGGATCTCCCGCAAAAATATCGTTATACGACTGCATACGCAAATGGCGAACCATGCGCAATTTGATAACGAACTGGTCGATTAACTCTTGTGCAAAGGTTTCATTGATCTTGCCATGCGCCAGATCGTATTCAATAAAGATATCGAGGAAAGAAGATACATTACCCAAGGACATAGCTGCGCCGTCTTGTTCTTTCACTGCGGCGAGATATGCCATATATACCCATTGTACGGCTTCTTGTGCCGAAGTTGCCGGACGGCTGAGATCAAGTCCGTAATATTCCCCCATTACTTTGATGTCTTTCAAAGCTCTGATCTGTTCGGCTACTTCTTCGCGCAAGCGGATGCGGGCGTCGGTCATCGGGCCTGTAAGGTTGTGCAAATCTTCCGTCTTGGCTTCGATGAGGTGGTCGATGCCATAGAGGGCCAGACGGCGGTAATCGCCGATGATGCGTCCGCGCGCATAGTTGTCAGGCAAGCCTGTAAGGAAGCCGAGTGAGCGGAAAGAACGGATTTCTTCAGTGTAGACATCGAATACTCCGTCGTTATGGGTCTTGCGATAGTGGGTGAAGATATCTTTAACTTTTTCGTCAATCTCCATGCCGTTTTCGTGGCAGGCTTTCGCTACTACGTTGATGCCGCCGAAAGGTTTGATGGCGCGCTTCAACAATTCGTCGGTTTGCAAGCCTACGATGAGCTCATTCTCCTTATCTATATATCCGGCTTTGTGGGAAGTGATGGTAGATACTGTGATATTATCCAGTGAGCGTACTCCATTATTGTTTCTTTCTTCTTCGAGTGCTTTCAGGCAAAGATCCCAAATACATTTAGTACGTTCGGTAGGTCCTTGCAGAAATGATGCATCTCCGGCATAAGGTGCGATGTTCTTACTAACGAAATCACTCACATTGATTTCTTTGCTCCAAAGCCCGTCAATAAAGGTTTTGTTCAATTCCATAAAATTCATTTTGTTGAGTAGGTTAAGTAATGTTATCCTTTTGAGGGCGCAAAATTACGGAAATTTTTCCTTAATCGTATTGTGTGCATAGCCCTTTTTGTGTTGTACAGCATAAAATAACTATTATTAGGTAGTGGTTAGGGATGAGTAAGCGTTAACGTGCCTACCGACAATTTCTTGCGTGGCGATTGATTAATATCTCGGATACTAAGAATTAATCGTTTGATATATGTCATCTATTCGTTCGACATATGTCGAACGAATAGATGACAATTGTCGAATGATAAAACAACAGTTGTCAAACGATTAATTGTTAGTATCCAATAAAATAGTTTCTAGTAGAATTGCATTTAGTTTTCCGCATCGGAGAGATTAATATATGGCAGATTGTCTTTTACTAATTAATTTTGCAATTAATTTATCAATTAAATTTGCTAATAAAAAAAAGAGTAGTACATTTGCACCGCTTTAGATGAAAAGCATTTCTGAAAGGAAGTTTTGGAGAGGTGGCAGAGTGGTCGATCGCGGCGGTCTTGAAAACCGTTGAACTGAGAGGTTCCGGGGGTTCGAATCCCTCCCTCTCCGCAAGTAGGAGTTGAAAATATATAATACTCCACTGAGCGGATTTTAAGTTTGATAAACAATCTTTTTTTATATTACTTCCCCTGAAAATATCCAATATAATTTCTAATTGTAGCTATGCAACATAAGGCAATTATTATCATCCCCGTTTACAGTAACAAGATCAGTCAATGGGAAGAATTGTCATTGCAGCAATGTGTTACAATATTGGGGCGTCATCATATCGCATTTATGGCACCTCAAAATCTTGATATTACTCCGCTGCAAACTATTTCCGGGATTGATGATGTTGTGCGTTTTGATGATAAATATTTTGTTGATTTAGCAGGGTATAATAATTTGATGCTTTCCAAGGAATTTTATGAACGTTTTATTGATTTTGAGTATATGCTCATTTATCAACTGGATGCTTATGTCTTTTCCGACCGTTTGCTTGAATGGTGTGAGCGAGGCTATGATTATGTAGAGGCACCGTGGATTCCCGAAGCTAAGTATTTTAAATTTTGGCGTAGGGCTGAATTGACTGTTTATCAGAATATATTGAATGCAGTAGGTATTTATCGTTCCCGAAGTAAATATTTTAGTGTAGGAAACGGTGGCTTTTCACTACGTAAGATTGCATCTTTTCTTGAAGTAATAAAGAGCGATGAGGCTAATATAAAGCGTTTCTTAGAAAACCGTTCTTATAATGCAGAAGATGTATATTGGGGAATTAAAGTTAATCGCATCAAGCAACGCTTTCGTATTCCAAATTATAAAGAGGCGATAGATTTTGCCTTTGAAAACCATCCGGAACAACTTTATAGTTATAATGGGCAGAGATTACCGTTTGGTGCTCATGCTTGGTATAAAGGGTATCGGTTGAAGTTTTGGGATAAGTTTATTCCAATTCCTGAGAAAAAATAGTCACTTCAAAAATATAGGGATATTATTGCCGGGTCGTCTGTACGAATCATTTATTATGGCTTTTTACTCATAATATATTCAAATGAAATATCTGTGATATGCCTGTCACACTAATTTGTATGCCTATACAAAATGTAAAGAAAGCGACTAATTTATTAATGATCTGATTTCCTACGGGGCCTATTTTTTGGATAATTCTTTGACCTTGTGAAAGGAATATATATAATATTGCAGCCATGCATATGATAACCAGTGCTATTACTGCGTAGTTTGCCCCAGTCTGTAATAATTTTCCTTTCACACTTGCCGAAGCCATTAAAGTAAATATAACAGATATACTACCAGGGCCAATACTGATTGGAAAAGTAATAGGGTAGAAGATTTTTCGTTGTAAATTTTGCCATTTCGATCCGGTTATATTCCGATTAGATTCCTCTTTTTCAGTAGAGTCCGTATCACTTAATAATTCCATTGCTGTTTTGCAAATAAGTATTCCACCTCCCAATTGGATTACAGGAATAGCCAAGCCGAAAATCAATAGAAACAAATGGCCTATCACTAATGTGCCTATGCCAATCAGAATATAATTAAAAATAAGTTTTTGAATAGCTGTTTTTCGTTGCCGGGCATCAAGATCAATAAAGAAGCCATTTACGACAAATCCATTTCCCAAGGGATTTATTACAGGGAACAGAGCCATAAAAGAGGATGAAAATATAATTAAAAGATTACTTATCGACATACTGCTGCATTGTTTTGAAGTTTCTTTGCAGGTGATAACGTCTCTAATTGATAATTGTTCAATATCCTATTTCTAATAATTGGGTCTAAGTACAAATGAACTAATTTATTTTGTGGAATTAGAGTCAAGTATCAAGTTTTTTTGTACATTTGATTTTGTAAAATAAGTAATATGAAATGGCACGAATACTAGAGAAATTACGTAATAAAATAGTCAACCATGCTGATTGGTGGAAGGATTACATGACGGAGATGTCTATTCTTGTTATTAGTTTGGCAGCCACATTTTATGGCGAAAATTTGATTCAAGGTTTTCAAGAGGCTCAGGATGATAATCAAATAATGACAGTAGTGGTGAATGAGTTAGAAAGTAACATAGATGAAGTTTCTAATATGTTGGAATATTACCGATCGCATAAGACATTTGCACAGGCATTGAAACAAAATCTTATTCATCATGAAACCATTGTTGCTGATACAATGCAGCGTTATGAGAATTTTCACCGTTTGTTATATTTTTGGACTCTGAAAAAGAATGCATTGGATATGATGAAGGAATCGGGAACAATGCAGAGGATGGAAAATAGAGACTTATTGGAACAAGTTATTGATACTTATGAATGGATAGCTATAGTGAAAGGATTGGATGCACAATTTCGGGATGATAAAAAAGAACATATTGCTAGTTTTATTTCTCGTATAGAGACAGGCGAACCTGCCGTAAAGGTCGTTGAACAGTGGAGGCAGATAGACAAAGATCAAGATTTTAAACGTTTTCTGATATATTCCGCTTCTTTGCAGGCCACGGCTATAGCCAGCCAGTTGGAGGATTGCAGGGATAGCATGCAAAAAACAATTGAACTTATAAAACAGAATTACGAAATCAAGGATATAGAAACTCATTAACCATTGTTGTGCGTAGATTACCGAAGTTTTCTGCGTTATATACCGAAACATGAGAACCTAATGTAAGATTGTAAGTTTTATAATATAAATCATAGATACTCTGTTTGTTACCGGATTGAAACTGTCCAAGTGTAGCATCAGTAAAACTGTTTGAAAGCCAAATTTGGTTGGAAGTATCGTACTGGCTTGTTTTTGACACTTCATTCTCATTGGCAGCGGTGATACAGAGTAGTCCGGGAATGTTCAGGTCTTTACAGCATTTTCCTACTTCCCCTGAATAACACGATTCCATTATAAACAGGGCTTTTCTAAAACATTTTTTGTCAGATAACGTATTGAAGAATCCTGAAATAGTTTGAGGTGGGATTGGAGTATCCAGCCATAAAGGGCATTTGTCTGTACTTGAATGCCCAACCCAATACACAAAGAGATTATCATTGCTTTTAGGGTGGAAGGATTGGGAGTTATCATCATTAGAAATGATATCTGCTAAATCTGCGAAATTCAATTTTGAAGGCGAGTAATCTACTTGGATTTCCTGAAATAAATCACTGTTTTCAGTTGGCCGTACCAAGTAATTTAGTCTGGTTACTACGCTATTCTCTAAGATTAATAGAATATGGTCATCATCTACTCCATTCTTTTTTAGTTGCTGATACATAGAGTAGGCATTGGCTTGATGACGAAAATCGGCCCATTGGTTGGAGGTGGCAATAATCAAAGCGTACGTTTCTTCCTTTGGTGGATAGCTGATCGATGTATTGTTATCAAAATCTTGTATCTGAGTAATCCGCCAATTCCAATTGGCTATTGTAGAATTGGTTCTGTTGGAGTCATCCGATGTGTTATACTCTAGAATTAAATGTTGGCCGTTATATACTTGCCAATGGCAATAAACCGAGTGAATAACATTTGTATAAATAGTCGAATCAAATTTCAGTTTTCCACTTGCTCCTGTTATGTGCGGGTGTCTTCCTGCAATCAATACCTCAACAGCATGATAAATACCGGTTTCCAAAAAGCTGTTTATTTCTTCACCGTCACCATCAACGATGTGGCAGAGTGAGGTGTTTATATCGGTACTTGATGTCAGATCGGCATGTAAAATAGCAAGCCCGGCTAAGGAGACTGCATCGAAAAAGTGAGAACTGCCATAACCGGGGAGTTCTCCGAACTTCACTTCATAGGCTATGGAAAAACCCGAACGCGGATCATGGATTTGTGTAATTCCTTCCATGCCTTCAAAAGATTTGTCTTTTGGAGTAATATAGGCGACGTCGGAAAATAGAAGCTCCGGACGATTACTTTTCCGCTTAATTCTGCATTGATTCATTCTTTTAGCTATTTCCTGCGTATGTGGAATGCAGATCAAGTAGTCTGTATCTTCGCTGAGCAATTCTATCATTTTTTCTTCCACCTCATCATCGGCATATTGCTTCATGCTATGCAAGGTGAGACCTAATTCTTGGGCTTGAAATGCGAACCAGTCCCAAAAGGTAGTGCCGTATGCATTTTTACTTGTCAATAGAGATACGCTTTTGGCATTTTTCTGCAAAGCGCGCGTTAAAAGTACTTCGCATTGGGATATATCATTTTCAGTCAAAAACCATAGAAAATGACCATTCTTAGAATCAGCATGTTGTCTCATAATCATTTCAGAGGATACGGTGGCTGGTATGAGGGTTTTCATGAATGGACGGCATTGACTGGCAGCTATGTCTGCATTTGCGGAATAGAGTGGTCCGATAATGGCATAGATGTCTTCCCTTCGTGCTAGTTCAGCAAACAGCTTGCTTATATCTGTTTGATTTTCGTCAAACCATTCTGCTTTAATTGAAATCTGCCTCTGTGGAATGAGTGCTTTATTTAAATTATCCAATGCCCATTCGACAGGGCGTTTCCAATTCTCATTTTGTTTGCCTTCGGGTAATACAATAGCAATACGGTATTCTTTGCGTATTACCGTAGCCTCACTATCTTCATGGTTGCATGAACAAAAGCAAAAAAAGACAATAATACATAGAAAAGTCGCAATTAAACTAATTTCAATATGTTCCTTTGTTTTTTTCATATTCAATTTCCTTTTCTTTGGCTATTTGCCAATGATTTGCAACAATTTGTTCTAGATTATCTTTGTATAAGTCGGCAACTTTAAATGATATGAACCCGGAGTCCAATGAATAATATTCTTGCATAGGGAGTGATTGGCCGTTCAGCCAGGAAATAATGTATTGCTTTACACAAAGACCTAAATCCTTAATCATTGATCCTATGATTTTGGTGGAATAGGCCGATTGATCTGTGTCAACTCCTGCTGTATAGGCTATTTGCTGAGGATGTTCGCGGAGATATTGATAAATTCCATTGTTAGAACTGCCTGCCATGGCATATATAAAAGGATAAAGTTTATATAAACTTTCAGCCATGCTATATGCCTTTTGAGGCATAGAGAATCCTTGGGCAGTGTTTGATAAATCTGCTCTGACTACTTGTTTGCCTCCTGCATATAGGTAGCCATCCCGGAAACCGTCAAAGCATTCTTCTATGTAGGATTCTCCGGTATATCCTCCCATGTAGGCAGCTGTTTCGGCATTGACTTGGGAAAATGCCGCAACTCCTGCGAGAAAAGAAACACCATAACCTGTAGTATGAAATACAGGTATGGTGAAATCTTTGGACCGAGTATCAAAAAAAAGATAGTTCGGGGTGTCTTTGGCGGGCATTAATTTGCGAACGACATCCTCATAATCACTGTCTGCAATGATATTGAAATAGTATTGAGGATCATCATTCGTTTGCCATTGCCGAATAATCTGTTCTGCTTCGTTTTTGTCTTTGGGGATGATATATTCCAAACGAAAATATTGTTCTTTCTGTGCTTGTAAAATGCCGCGAAGTATATTGTCGCTATAGGACATATCACCTAGTCCACTGACAGAAAATAATACCCTGATGGTTGTTTCTGAAGCAGGCGGTTCTTTCTCCTTTTCACAAGATGTTAGTGACAATAGTAGAACCACAATTGCCGGATAAATAACCATTGCATAAAAAAGAGCCTGTTTTTTCATTACTTTTTAGTAAGTGTCCACCATTACCAGATTACCGGATGCCCTCCACTGGTGGACGGCTCTGAATTATTGTCATTTAGAAATGCAGGTGTACCGATATGCAGGATTGTGATTTCAGGACAAGTCGGTATATCAAAGAATAGAGTTGCATATTTCCCGTTAGTAGGCTCCTTGACACCTCTTATTCTGATTTTGCATGTACCATCGGCTGAAGTGTACGTATATTCGTATGACTCTTTTAAAGGAGCTTCAATACCGGTTAACTCTGTAAAGACTGTGCAAGCTCTGTTTGCTCCGCTTTCTGTGACTACTACGTACTCTGTTTCGGTACATCCGTCAATCTTGTTAGCAAAAACGGCTCCGTCTTTATATAGTTTACTCTTGATGTTATTGATAACCTGAGTACCTGATAACTGTTGCGGCAAATTATCATCATCTGATGAACATGAAGTGAAGACACCGATTGCAGCAATACATAAAAATAATAAAATACTGTTTGTTTTACGATTCATGAGAATTTTCTTTTTATATGTGATAAATAAATTTGTTTATTTTCCTTTTGTAACGATATTGAAATGTGAGAGTGCTTCTTTTTTGTAGGTTCTGCCTATAGGAATCATTTTATCTTGTATATAAAATATATTCCCGTAGTATTTGTTTACGTACTTTATATTTATAACGTAAGATCGATGTACACGGATGAAAGTATCAGAAGGGAGGGAATTAATAATTTCTCCGAGTGGCTGGGCAACCGTTAGATTTTTGTTATTTGAAACGTAAATACTGCAATAACTGCCAGCTGCTTCTAAATAACAAATTGTATTATAAGCGAGCTTTTCAAACCAATTATTGCATTTAAAATAGAGTTCGGAACCAAATTTGTTAGGAGTAGCAAAGTTTTTTGCTGTGGTCTCAGTGCTTACTTCTGTTGTTTGGCCTAATGCTTCAACTTTACGATTGTCTTTAGTGAATTTTTCCATAATTAAGTATTGTTGTTTGTATGAACGAAACTCATCAATTTATGGCGTAAAAGTAAGTAGAAACATGAAAAGAAACTTCTCAAAAGTTAGTTAGGAAGATTGTGTTGCATTATTTGGTTGATTAATAAGTATTTATTGGTGAGCTGAAAATGAGTATTCCAGATGATTTTGTGATAAAATTGATGATTTAGGAATTCTCAGACAGCTTTATTGGACCTAATGTCTGCTCTTTCCATTTCAGAGGAGAGAGGTTATGACGTTTTTTGAAAGCACGATAGAAGGAAGCGGTTGATTGAAAACCTATTTCATCTGCGATTTCGGTTACTGATTTATTTTGCTCAAGCAAAATTTTCTCTGCATTATCAAGGCGCATTGAATCAATATAATTGGCAAGGCTACTGCCTGTTTCTTCTTTGATAAATGCGCTTAAGGCAGCTGGAGTTGTTAATATGTCTTTGGCTATGATTCTCAAATTGATTTTGGATTTGAATATTTCAGGTTTTTGTAGCCATGCCAATGCTTCTGCCTTTTGCTTTTCATTGAGTTTAGGCGTTTTCTTGGTAATCCGTACTGGTAAATTTATTGCAATACTGGTAATTTGCGGAAAGCTTAATTTGAATTCTTTCAGAATGATCCGGTTTAGGTAGTTTTCCCAAATAATAGATCCTCCCAGTATTGCAATACCGAGATTAATTAGTAAATCGAATACATAGCCGGTTATCAAATTGCTGATAAAATAAGTAATACAAAGAGATAAAATAAGTTCTTCTTGCCATATTTTGAATGTTGGTTTTGATTTGTTCATTCTTATGATACGTTTCAGGTGGAAAATGTAGATTGATGCTTGAATGATACATATTAAATAACAACTGATGCGAAATGTAGTCCACCAAGTGGGGTAAGTGAGGTTGAATTCGCCCCAACTGTAAATTTGCTTATCTGGCACTAAAGTGATGAGTGGCATAGATATGTATACTATAGCT
>JAEXAJ010000230.1 GCA_023458215.1 Bacteroidota bacterium | reverse complement strand
AGCTTCCAAGCTGATTCGACTGCTCTCATATTCTTTAACTACTGATAATTTAAACGACATACTGTAATCCTTTTGAGTACGTCTAACATACTTAGGTTCTGACTTTTCCATTTTGTTACTTTTTTAGATGTAACGCTATTTTAGGACTAGACAGATAAATATAGAAAAAGGCCATCTGTTAATTAATAGATGGTCTTTTTTTGTTTAAGTGCCACCAATTCTTTTTTTACACACTATTCTTGATTAGTTACTAAATAATAAACTTACTTCATTCTTATTGAAAGCTTCCTTTGTATAGAGATAAAAGTTACTTAGGATATAAAGATATCTATAACCGAAAGTTCTGATTATAAAACCGCAAGTTTTGATTATATAATCAGAACTTGTGATTATATAACTGAAACTTCTGATTAAAGTTTTAGTTGTAAGTAAAGTAACTTTTATCTCTATACAAAGGAGCTTTCAATAAGGATGAAGTAAGTTTGTTATTAATATTTATGCATCACAAGCTATGTCATACAACTGAAAACCTTTCAGGCTATGTATTGAATCATAATAAATGATAATTTAAATATCTGTTATTCTAAGCGTCATCGAAGGATTTGGTCTATTTGGCTAATATGATTTTTTTTGAAGTGCAAAGATGAAGGCGAATAAAATAATATCACTTTTATATAAATTCTTTTTCTTTTTTTGTATCTTTGTAACGCATGTCTCGCAAGTGTGGCATTTGTTGAAAAAGAAACAAGATTAAATTGCTTAGATTTTGGAACATATAGTTTCTATAATAGATTGGATATTATACGTATTATTTGCAATAAACGGATTGTATCTATTAGTGTATAGTTTAGCATCACTAGGCGGCAAACCTAAAAAGCCTGTACCAGCAAAAGAATGCAAGAGTATAGCATTGCTTATTGCAGCTTATCGGGAAGACGGTGTTATAATGGAAACCGTGCAAGCTTGTTTAAAACAAAATTATCCAAAAGATAAGTATGATGTGATAGTGATATCCGATCACATGCAACCCGAAACCAATGCCAAGTTACGAGCATTACCTATCAAGCTACTTCAAGTGGACTTTGAAAAAAGTACGAATACTAAATCTCTCAAAGAAGCTTTGCTTTTTTTAGGCGAAGATGCCTACGACATAGCATTAGTGGTGGATGCTGACAATATTATTGCACCTTCTTATCTTTCGGAAGTAAATGATGCGTTTGCGATTTCCGGTGTCAAGGTTGTTCAAACCCATCGTATTGCAAAAAACTTAAATACGGATATGGCTTATTTGGATGCGGTCAGTGAAGAAATCAATAATTCAATTTTCCGTTTGGGGCATGTTAATTTAGGGATGTCGGCAGCACTAATAGGTTCCGGTATGGCTTTTCAGTATTCGCTGTTTTATTCAGCTATGATGAGCAATACTTCAATAGGTGGGTTCGACCGTGTATTGGAAATGAAACTTTTGCTTCAAGATGTCTTTTTCTATTATTTGCCTGATACTTATATTCTTGACGAAAAAATACAGTCTACTCAGAAATTCTATCTGCAACGTCGTCGTTGGCTATCAGCTCAATATATCAGTTTTTTGGAGTTTGTGTCTCATTTGCCTTATGCTATCAGAACACGAAAATGGGGTTTTTGTGACAAATTATATCAACAAGCTTCGCTTTCTCGGGTACTATTGTTAGGAATCACTTTTTTGATAACATTACTGACTTCTTTTGTACCTTTCATTGATTGCTGTAAATGGTGGGGATTGTTGGCGGTTATATTGTTGGCATTGGCTTTTGCAATACCACGTAGATTTTGGACTAGGCGTCTGCTCAAAGCGCTACTCTTGTTGCCTTATTCCTTTATTTTGATGTTTCTTAATTTATTCCGTATGAAGGAGGGGATGCATAAGTTTATGCATACGGCACATGGGATTGAAGAAAGAGTATAAATAAATTGTTTAATGACAAGATGAAAAATAACCGCAGAATGTCCCTTTGATTACTGCTAAAGCTAACGTAGCTTTTCCATGTAACAAATAGAATAGTGATTTTTTGGGTGCAGCGATACAACTTGTATAGAGGCAGGAAAAAAGTTTTTTTACTCCATGTATATTGCGGCGTACATAAATCATGCGCGCGCGCGACAGATAGAATTCTCGTAATGGTGAATTCTTTCGAGCGGTCATAGCTTCTTTGTGATAAATAATGGCAGCTGGTTCATACCAAAGCTTATATCCGGCATATAACATCCGAGCTGACCAATCTAGTTCTTCATAGAAAAGAAAATAAACTTCTGTCATCAGTCCCACTCGTTGCAAAATTTCATGTTTCACCATCATTGCAGCACCATGTAATGAGGCAGTCTCGGATGCAATACGATAGCAAGGTTGGTCTTTCTCCATAAAACCTATAGATGCATTACGCAAGGTGAGAGGAGTGAGGGGGGTGAAACCTGCATATTGCAATGTATCTGGATTTTCAGCAAATTTAATCATTGGGGATACACCTCCGTTTTCGGAAGCTAATCTGAGTCGGTGTACTAGAAATTCTAATATCGGTTTAGTTATAAAGGTATCATTGTTAATGAAGAAGATATATTCGCCATTTGCCACTTTTAATCCAGCGTTGTTTCCTCCAGCAAAACCTGTGTTTGTGTTTTGAACTACTTTCACTTTCGGATAACGTTTTTTTATTTCTGTTGCTTCTGGCATGCATGAACCATTATCTACGACAATAATTTCATAAGGATAGTTTTCGTACTTGTGGAAGGAATCAATCATTTCGCAAGTGTCGGTAAGACCGTTATAGTTAACAGTGATAATGGAAACGAGTGGAGTTGATAAAGAAGTGGACATTATCATTATGATATTAAAATGAATTACAAAGATAATTATTTTGTTGGTAGTTAAAAAAAATATTCTCTTTTGTTGTTCTTATTTAGAAGAAAAGTTAACTTTACAGAGGAAATAACGATTTTATGAGGAAAATAAAAATAGCCTACTGTATCCCTGCACTGTACTATCCCAGTGGCATGGAGCGAGTGTTGACTTTAAAAGCTAATTATCTGGCACAACATGGTTATGAAATTCACATCATCTTAACAGATGGTGGTGACAAGCCTCCTTATTTTCCATTAGATCCCTCTATCACACTTCATCAACTGGACATTGATTTTGAAGAACCTTACCGTTATTCGCTATTGCGTCGTACATGGCTATATAAAAAGAAGATGCGTGTTCTTAAGAAGAAACTTGATCAGTGTTTGTGTTTCATTAAGCCTGACATAACAGTGTCTTTGTTGCGTCGTGACATCAATGTCATCAATCATATGACCGATGGCAGTGTGAAAGTTGGAGAAATTCATTTTGATCGACTGCATTATCGAAATTTCAAAATTTCTTGGTTACCTTTGTGCGTGAATTCTTATGTGGAACACTTTTGGGTCAGTTCACTAGTATGTGAGTTGCGTAAATTGGCAAAATTCGTAGTTCTCACCCATGAAGATGCTATGTTTTGGCCTGAATTGCAGAACGTAAGTGTGATTCCTAATCCTGTATCATTTTTTCCTGATACTGTGTCCGATTGTAGTTCGAAACAAGTGATTGCAGTTGGGCGTTACGTGGCTCAGAAAGGGTTTGATCGCTTGATTACTGCATGGAAAACGGTGGCAGATAAACATCCTGACTGGGCGTTAAAGATATATGGTGATGGTCATTTGCGAGAAGAATTACAGCGGCAGATTGTGGATTTAGGATTGACAGAGAACTGTTTTTTGGAGTATTCGGTTACCGATATAATTGCAAAATTTTGTGAAAGTTCCATTTTTGTGATGAGTTCTCGCTTCGAAGGTTTCGGTCTAGTGATACTCGAAGCTATGTCTTGCGGAGTGCCAGTTGTTGCATATACATGTCATTGCGGTCCGCGTGATATTATCACAGACTGCAAAGATGGCATTTTAGTTCCTGATGGAGACATTGCAGGACTTGCAGCAAGTATCAATCGTCTGATTGAAGACAAGGAGTTGCGCCTTAGAATGGGACGGAATGCGCGCCTTCGTGCTGCAGAATTCAAGTTGGACACAGTCGGTAAGCAGTGGATTGATTTGTTTAATTCATTGTTGCATATAAATAAAACTGATGTAAATAAATAATAAATGGAGTATAATTATGAGTTGGTATAGTCGTTATATGAAAGTTTATGAAAAACCTTTTGATGAAGTGGCTTTTGCTGATATCATCTCTAGGGTTCGTTCCAATTTGGCTAAAATTCAAAGTGATAAACCATTGGTAACAGTATCAATTATTGCTTATAATGAAGAGAAACATTTATTGGCTTGTTTGTGGGCATTGAGTGAAATGAAGACTCGCTATCCAATTGAAATCATTGGAGTAAATAATAATTCTAAAGATCGTACTGCTGATATTTATCATGCTGTAGGTCTGCATTTTTATACTGAAATGCAGCAAAGCCCTGGTCATGCTCGCCTTTGCGGGCTGAAAAATGCACGGGGAAAGTATATTGTAGGAATTGATGGGGATACACTTTACCCTTCCACATATGTCGATAGTATGATTGATGTTTTGGAGAATCATTCAGACGTAATGGGGGTTAATGCAACATGGAGTTACTATCCTGATGAACGACATTCATTAATTGGACTTTATTTTTATACGCTTTTCCGTGATTGTTATTTGTGGTTACAGTCATTTAAACGTCCTGAACTTAGTGTACGCGGAATGGTATTTGCTTATCGCACGGAGGAGGCTAGAAGGGTGGGTATACGTACAGATATCATCCGTGGAGAAGATGGAACACTAGCTTTTAACTTGCGCAAATATGGACGTATTGCTTTTATCAGAAAGAGTAAAGTTAAGGCAATAACAGGATATGGAACTGTCGGCGGAGACACTATTTTGAATAATTTTTGTAAACGAATGGTGCAAGAGTTGAAAAAAATAAAGCAAATTTTCACAGTTGCTCAAGAGTACAAAGATGATGATTCAAATATAATGAAAAGTTGATGTTCAATATTTTATTGTCTTTATTAACTTTGCTGGATTGCCAGCTACTACTGTGAAAGGTAACACATCTTTAGTAACAACGCTTCCTCCTGCGATAACAGAATGCTTTCCAATACGAACTCCTGATGTAATAATGCTATTAGCTGCAATCCAAACGTCATCTTCGATGATAATTTTTTTAGTTATTACCCCTTGCGAACATATAGGTATTGAAGTATCATTGTATTGATGATTAAGTCCTGAGAGCACTACATTCTGTGCTATAATAACGTTATTGCCTATTTGTACAGGACCAATAATGGTATTTCTTAGCCCTACAAGGCTATTTTCGCCAATTACTACATCACCCACACCATTGTCTATAACTGTATATTCTTCAATAATACTTTTCCTACCCACTTCAAAATGGTTAATTGGCGTTACATTCATTATTGTCCGTTTGCGGATAACAGAGCCTTTGCCATGATGAAAAATGAATGGATTGAGTAATTGTTTTACCCACCATCGGGGTCGCCCGTTGCTGAACATCAGTTTATGGATACGAGCCTTCCAAACAGAAGATTGTTTAACCTTATTTTTGAGATTGTCTATCATATTCTTCTATCGTAAGGGGGTGCTTATAGCTAAATTTATAGAATTCATTTTTAACAATATGCCATATTCCAACAAATAGCTTTTTAATCTCCTTAGCGGAGCCCCGTGGTGGAAAAACTTTTTGTGTCATTTCCATAGTCCAAGGTTGTGTGAAAAATGAACGATAGTATTCATCCTTTGGATTAACGATAAAATCTATATTATCTTTCCATTCGTATCGATTGGCGGTAACTTGGGGCTCTAATATTTGAAGAACTTTGTAAGCTAGTGATTGATAAGGGAGATAGTTTAAGAAAACATTACCATAGTTATGACCATATTCAGGCATTTTGGCTTTTTCAAAAAGTATCAACTTTTTATCAATTTCCAAGATGACCCATTTATGAGATTTTTTAGGATGAAGAAATTCTCCTAAAAAGCTTGGAGTTTCTATATATCCACGCTTGGCTACACGGCTTTGCTCCTTTAAAAACTGAGCAGGATCTTCAGTGTGCTCCAAAACTTGATTACAAATAATATAATCAAATTCATTGTCTTCAAAAGGAAGATGCTCACCATCTGCATTGACTAGCTTTTGATGTGGATATACCTTAACATCTCCACAACGATGAAAATTGCTATCTATGAACTTTTCGACAATAACATTAGCACGAAAAGTAGGATTGTGCCCAGAACCGACTTCTATGACTTTATCACTTTTGCGAATTTTCAGATCATTTCTTGTATAAGGAGTACGAGTTTTCATGGTTTGTTTATACAAATTGATTGTGATAAAATAGATTACTTATTTCAATACAAAGATAATTATTCATTTTGTATTTTGTTTAGCTTTCTATTAATAATTGAGGATAGTTTTATGGATTGCTCACACATCTATTATAGTGCTTCAATAAAGAAGCTAATTTTTTTTGAGAAGTAGCTATAACAAAGATTTTATTATTGGCAGAACTAGAATGATTAAAGTGCGGCAAGGCAATCAATTCCCTATTCCAAATTTTTGTTTTTCCATTTTTTTTAATAGAAATACAATGTAGCAGGCATATATGCTGCCATAATTACACCTAGAAGTGACATGTTCCATTCCTTTCTTCCATTTATTACGAGTTTTGAGTTGGCTTGCAAATATTTTTTATCCATGAATAATAAGGCTCGCATTCTTCTTTTTTATGTTTTGAAGTAATGAATAAAGCTCTAAGACAAGCATTGATTGCTTCTTTTTTGCCCAAATGGCTAAATCAGGATATTTATTAGTCACTCCGTTTTCTACCGTTCGCATTCTAAAACAGATATCATCCATGTATTTATAAAACTTCTTTTGGTGAAAAGTGCGACAGGTTGATTCTTTACGTTCCATATATGTGTAGACTAGGATATCTGCCATAACAGTTCTATCTGCAACTATATAAGCGGAATAATTGAATAATCTATCTTCTTCGCTGCGACCTTCCTCAAAACGAATACCTTGTCTGTCAAGAAAGTCTTTCCTGTAGAGTTTTGTCCAAAAATAGATGTCTACAACTACTCGTGATAACAATTCTTTAATATCTTGTTTGTTATCATATATAAATATATTTCCAATATGCTTGTTGTGAGTAATATTACCTATTTCATCTTTGATGACGTATGAGCAAGCCGAAATGACAGCGCCATATTTTTCAGCATTTTCATATAAATGCTTGCACATATCAGGATATAGAAGATCATCATTATCCATAAAACCGATGTATTTTCCATGCGCTGCATTAATACCTACATTTCTAGCTGAAGATTGTCCAGCGTTCATTTTATGGATAACTTTAATCCTCTTGTCATTGGCTGCAAATTCCTTACAAATTTCAAGTGATTTATCTGTCGAACCGTCATTCACAAGTATAATTTCGACATTTTAAGAGTCTGTTGTCTGATTATTTTGTTGATTTATATGAATATAATTCAGCTTGATAGACTGGGACTATGATACTGACAAGAATATCTTCCATAGGACATGATGATTTACTTAGTTTTATATTTTATTGATAACCTTGTTCTGAAGAATGTGATTAATGATTGAGGCCAATTTCTATTCATACAAGGTTTCTCAATTAATATAAAGTAAATTGAACATACTACAAATATTAATGGAAATAAGAATAAAATTTGGACTAATAGATTGTGATAATAGTATTGAAATGGATTGAAATGTGCTGTTAACTTACCAAAAAAATGGAATAGGGGATAGTGTAAGAGATAAATCGTATAACACATTCCACCAATTACAAAAATAATATTACGGGTACATATCCAATTCATTACATAGCTCTTGAATATGCTGATAAATATCAGTAGCAGTGCCATACAGAAATATAGCTGATTAGGGTACCAAGCATATTTAAATAGTGCATAAAAGCTGCAAACAGCTAGAAAATCCCATATAAAGTGTTTGCGGAACAATATCTCTTTTTTACGTATATAAATCTCGGCTACGATGAACCCTATCAGAAAATAGTGGAGCATGGAAAAAACTGACTGGCGGAGATGAATAGTGGCTAACTCATTCTCCAAGTGCCTTAAATACAGAGTGATTGCCATAAGTATTGCTATTTTTACATATCTACTAACATGGTTTTTACCTTTATAGATAAATTTAATCAGCCATGGAGCAAGTATATAGAATTGAATCTCCACCTCCAGACTCCAAATTACCGGATTGAATGGGGGCCATACACCGTATATTAATGAGTGTGTGTAAGTCATAGCAGAAAGCAGGTGCCCTATTTCCGAAAAGAAGTTGAATTGAGTGGTATAAATATAACAAGAGTATATTAAAATACATGATAGTAAATATGGTACTTCTAACCGAGTAAGTCTTCGTAAAAAGTAAGATTTTAATCGAGGATTTTCTTTATTTTCAAAGTAGTGCTGAAGAAATGGCATTGCAATAACAAATCCGCTAATCGCAAAGAATAATTCGACACCTAAACCGCAACGATTAATGAACCAACTCCAAGAGTTTGTATCGTTTACGTTTTGATAATAATCGTAGCCAATGCTTCTTCCGTAGAAATTATTTACGTGTAATATGCATACTGTAATAATTGCAAAAAAGCGGAATCCATCTATACAAGGTATAAAATTTTGTGGATTTATAGGACGTTGTAACTTATTTAATATCATTGCTATACTAAAATTGTAAAAAACAGATTATTTGAACCAAAAGACTAACCAATTTTTGAATGTGATGTAATGACTGAAGCGCATGCGCTTGAGGCGGAAAAAGACTTCAAATTTTTCTAAAATAGGCATCTTATGAGCTAGCCAAGCAATAGCATTGAAAGTTTGACTTAGGTATTCTTCTATTACAATTATCCATTCAGGATGTAAAGCTTCCAATGATTTAATCAGTGAGCAAACAGTGGTATAGCCTTCGATATTACGCATGCTAAACATACTACTCATTATAGAATTAGCACGAACACGGCGTTTAAAGAAAAACTGAGGAATGTAAGCAACTCGTTGAGCATGTAAATGGATTTGTAGAGCAAAAACATGATCTTCATGAATCACTCCCGGAGGAAAACAGCTGAAACTTTTTTTGAGAAAAGAATGATTAGTAAAACAAAGCCATACCGATGAAAGAAATAGATGGTGTTGCAATTCATAGTTAAGTAACTCTATTCCATTCCATATTTTATTCTCTGCAATGTTTTTTCTTCTGTCATAGTTCGGAATTTGTGCAGTTACTTCCAACGACGTTTCTGCATCAAAAAATGCAAAATCAAGGCTTTCTTTTTGACACAATTCGTAACACTGCTCTAATGCTATTTCATCTAAAATATCATCACTGTCCATAAAATAAATATATTCACCAGTAGCATATTGCAGCCCAATGTTTCGGGCTACACTCAGTCCATAATTGGGTTGCTGATGCCATTGAATCCTATTGTCTTTTTGAGCATACTCATTAATGATATGTTGGCTATTATCTGTAGAACCATCGTTTATCAATATAATCTCCAGCTCTTTTAAAGTTTGGTTACAAATACTATCAAGTGCATCAGATAAATAATTTCCAGTGTTATAAATCGGAATAATTACAGATACTTTAGTAAATGAACTAATATTTTTTGTAGGATTTGAGTTCATACTGTTGAATGATTAATATTTTTTTCAAAGATAATTATTTCTATTAAAAGATGCTTAAATTTTATTAGATAAAATTTAAGCAGGCTCTTGGTCTGCACAAATATAATTCATAATTTAGCAGATTTAAAAATATGCTCAATTTATGATCTACATTTGTTTAAGTGGCCGTTTTGGAAATTATCTGTTTCAAATTGCGGCAGGTGCCTCATTGGCTAAGAAGTTTCATACAGATTTTGTTGTAGTAGTGGCTCCCGATGCAGAACCTATATCTACTATGAACGGAGAGTCCATGTGGGACTATTTATCTTCTTTTAGAAATTCTATTTTTAGTCAAATTAAGTTTGTACGTAGTATCCCTGAACATACAACGATATATAATTGGCGAGATTTCTCTTATAAAGCTATTCCTTTTTACAAAGAGGACTTTGCTATTGATGGATATTTCCAGTCATATAAGTATGTTGATGAAAAACTGCTACGACAATTGTATGCTATGCCTGAAGAAATAAACAATAAGCTTCAAGTAAAATATAGGAATGTATTAATAAAACCTTATACTTGTATTCATGTGCGCAGAGGGGATTATTGTAACATACCGCATCGATTTAGTATTTGTTCTAAAGACTATTTTAAAAAAGCAATTCAATTGATTGGTGAAAATTCACTATTTCTCATTATTAGTGATGATTTGAATTGGTGTAAAAAGAATTTTAAGGGACAAAATTTTGTTTTTGCAGATAAACAAAATTCTATGTTGGAGGATTTCTATTTGCAGAGTTTGGCTACCAATAATATTATAAGCAATAGTTCTTTCAGTTGGTGGGGGGCTTGGTTAAATAATAATCCTCATAAAAAGGTATTTTATCCTACTCCTTGGTTTGGTCCCCATTATTCCCATCACAATATTTCCAATTTATGCCCAGAATCATGGATAGCATTACCCAATCGTACTCCGCTTTTCTATAGACTAAAATCGCTATATATACGTTTGATTATGAGAATAAAATATGTCTTGAAAGCTATTAGATAGCTACTGAAAAAGGAGTTTTCTTTATTTATGAATATATTTTTTGGCTTTGGCTATGATGTCATATTCTTTGAATAATTGTAAATAACTTCCCCATATGAGGATGGTCAATATGCTTTTAACAGAAAGAGAAAGTATTAGATTCCAGTTGGATATAAATAAAGAAGTACCCCATAACATTACTCCTACTATAACACTGAGAATGATTGGCGAGGTAAACTGTTTGTATAAAAAAAGTAAATTTTTATGAAATTGATAATGATATAACTGCCAATAGCATTGAACGAAACTAAATAAATAGGAAATGAGCATGCTATAAGCAAATGCCTCTAATGACCTGAAAAATAGTATGCAGATTATAAATCCACTGCAAGTAAAAAAGGCTGTATAAACACCGCAAATAAAAAGTCCTCTAGTATCGTTACAACTTTGAAAAAAAGAACCAGATGAAGCCATAATAATCTGTAGACCAACGGTTAATGATAGTATTTGAAAGGCCGGAACAGAAAGTTCCCATTGAGCTCCGAAGAACAGAAGTACCAACTCACGACCACAGAAGAATAGGAATATACTAAGTGGAAATCCAACAAGCGCCAATATGCGGATCATCCGTTCATTGATTATTGCCAATCTTTCTTTTTCATTTTGATAATCACAAAGAATGGGGTGTAATACAGGAGTGATGACATAAGTGATATTTTGTATAGGTAAGGACATGAGACGATATGACTTTTCATAATAACCTAATGAAGTCATTCCAATGTATTTTCCTATTAGCATTTTATCTAAATTTCTGATAAAATAACTCATTACATTAAATAAAAATTGGTACATAGAGTAGCCCCATATCTTTTTCAAACTATTTATACCGATCGTCCATATAAATTTTTGAGGATACTTTCTCAGTGAAATGAGATAGATTAATATACTGGAAAGGATTGGCTGTATGAGTAACGTATATAAACCTGCTCCAATTATGGCTGTAATAATAGAAAGGACACCTGTGAAAAGCTGTACAATAAGTGTTCGCCATGCTATATATTTAAAGTTCTTATCTCTCATAAAAAGAGAATTGGGAACTATGCTCGCTGATGAGAAAAAAAGATTTATTGACAACAATTGGCAAATTAGAATAAGACGGCTGTCTTGATAATAATCGGCAATAAAATCTGAGGATAAGAAAAATATCACACTTAATACTATACCTATCCATATAGTAAACATATAAATGTGGTTTATTTCTTTATGGGTTAACTCTTTGTATTGTACAAGGGCTGAAGATACACCTATATTTGTGAAAATGTTAAAAAAATTGATAAAGACGGTAGCTACGGCTATTGTTCCGAAATCGTCAGGACAGAGTAAACGCGATAATACAGCCATCACAATTAACGAGATGATGATTCCTGAATATTTGGCTACTGCCGTGTAAAATATTCCGGAGAACATTTGTCTTCTTATATTGCTCATATGTTCATTCTGATTATTTGTATTACGCTGAAAATATTATTCTGTAAATATGATCGCTCTACTTTATACTAAATCCATTTCTTTACATACTTTTTTCATTTGTTCATTCCATGATAAATGATGAATTGAATTTCTAATATCTTTTGGCGACATTGACTGGTTCTTGCAGAAACTAATCAATGAGGGTATATCAATAGGAGTTTCATCAGCGGGGGCTTTTAGTATATAAGGCATGTGATCGAAGTCATCATCTGTTTCTGAATAAATAAAAGCAAAACCACGAGCTGCATATTCTCTGTTTTTTAATGTTTTAATATTGTTTATACCACTACGGTGGCGACCTAAACTGCCAATAGCAAAATCAGCTTGATTAAAGAGAGTATCTAATTCAGCATCTTGCTTAGCACCATGTAAGATGATATATTCTTGTAATTTGTTTTCTTTAATAGGATTTTCTATTTCAATTCGCTCTCTATCACCCGAAAAATTACCAATAATATGAAAATATACTTTGTAATCTGGATTATTTGTATAGTAATTTTTTAGCCCTTGGATAACTCTGTCGAAACCATGCCAAAAATGAATCTCGGCAACACCAATCAAATGTAATTCATTTGTTATTGTTTTTTTTCTATTATGCAATGGGATAGAATCAAAATCTATTCCATTAGATATACGAATCGTACGTTGACCAAAGATTTTTGTATCATTAGAAAATGTTACAATTTTATCTATATATTTACAAAATGTATGACGATAAAATCTATCAATACATAGATTGAACTTCTGGTTGATAAACTCTTGATCGTAAGGGTAAGTAGGTATTTCTAATACAATTTTTATTCCATGTTTTTTCAATGTTTTGACTAAATAGATAGTGAATGGGTTAGCATTATGATATGAACGGATATAAATGAATGTAATATTCTCTTCCTGGATATAGCGTATTATTGAAGTGAAAAATATTCTTTTTTTTATTTTAGCAATTATACCTTTCCCTAAATTAACTAATACTTGACCATTTATCATCCATAGTCTTTCTCCTTTTTCACTAACTTCATAATGACATGCGTCAACATTGATCCCGCATTTTGTCAAAGCGTTTATTTGATATCGAATTTTTTTACTGATACCATTATATGCTTGGAAACCACCAAATACGAGGAATAGTGCTTTCATGTTTATTATTTTATACATTTAAAGAATGATACAACTCGACTAATTCATCAGCTGTTTTTTTCCACGAGAATTGCTGGGCGCGTAACAATCCATATTCTTTCTGCTTTTCATAAATTGCTGGGTTGTTTTCTAATTTTAATAAAGTATCCGCTATTTCTTCAGGCTTATATGGATCTATACTCAGAACATCGGGACCTGCTACTTCGGGCATTGCAGAAGTATTTCCCACAATAATGGGAGTGCCACATGCCATAGCTTCTAACATAGGAATACCAAAGCTTTCACGCAAGGAAGGATAAAGAAATACAAAGGCGGCATTGTACAGTGTTACTAAATCTTGATTGGCAATATAACCAGGGAAATGTAGATATGGTTTGATATCACTAATAGATTCTTTTTCAAGTAACTTATCTATATATTCCTCTTTTAAATCAGCAATGAGTAGTGGATGTTTTACTTTGGATTGAGCTCTATATAAACTATAAGCTTTTAATGTTCTTGCTGTATTTTTTTTAGGATCAGTATTACCTAGGAAAAAAATGAAACTTTCAGCTTGAATATATCGATGCACTACATTTATATCAATTTCAGTTGTTACTTGAAAGTGAGTATTGTATCCATTATAAATGGCTTGTATATGACCTTGGGGAAGGTTTAATGCTTGACGAATTCGATCACATTCAAAATGTGAAACAGTGATTATTCTCTTGCATTTTTTTAAAATACAAGGTACAACCAAACGCCGATAATACCAACCCAATTCTTGGTAGAGAGAGGAACTACGATGCTGGCGAGGTTCTAAGTAGATAATATCATGTAGCGTTAATACTAAGGGGACAGGACACCATATTGGTGCCGTGTTAGACGTACAATGAAGTAAATCTACTCTTAGTTGTTTCACTTTTAAGGGTAATGCTACTTGTTCCCAAAGAGGATAAGTAGGACATTTAAGTTCTACAATAGTGAGATTTGAAGATTCTTTCAAGCAGTGGTCCTCGCCTGGAGCTACAATGATATAATATTCATTACCGTCATTCCGCTTTTGTAATTCGCGAATGGTTTCTAATGCAACGAAATCCATGCCATGTTTATTGGAGCGGAAGATACGCTGTGCTTCTATGGCTATTCTCATATTTCTCTCTTTTTGTTATGCTTTTTTGGGGAAGAAACGTGCAAAATGACTGAATACAGAAGCAAACATTAAAATAGGTAATGCCCAAAATGCACGTCTAAAGCGTTTGTTTACTTCACCTTCAGGTAATGCCATTAAGAAAGTAATTCCAATGATTAATAATAGTGTATACCATTTTAGACATAGTGTCCAATCTAAAGCAGTAATACCAATAGCACATAATAAAATCAGAGTAATTAGGAGAAAGCGTGAAGGAAGCAACCACTGAAATAGCTTGTTCGCATAATCCCATTCTCCTTTTAAGAAAGCAATAGGAAGTCGTTTTAGAGCGAATAAAGTACTACTGTACTGTGAACGCAACCAACCGATACGTTGTGCCTCGTAACCACTTGAGCTTTCTTCCTTTTTACTATAGCAGACAACCTCTTCCAAATATTCCGTATAAATATTTTGCTTAAGAAGTGCTATTTCCATTGCTTTACTTAAATCGCTGCCATTTAAAGATGGTGCTATTTCGTGAAACATGGCAAAGTCAAAAGCCATTGCTGATCCAATTAAAGCGGATGAGAAGCCCATACGAGTATGTGCTTTACGGAATATATTATTATTAATTTCTTCACTGGTGGCATTCAATACTGCTATATTTGTTGTTAAATTCTCAGTCATACGATGTGCCTGTATAGCATCACAACCTGAATAATAAGCATTATTGAATAGTTCCAAAGCTTTAGGTACAATATGATTGTCTGCATTAAATATTAAAACCATGTCATATTCGTTAGGTGAATAGCGTTCCATCACTTGTTGAATAGCATAAACTTTGGTACATTTTTCTTTATCGGGAACAACAATATTTACAGGCATTTGTAACAAGGTCACCAAATCATCCTCGGAAAGTTGAGTTGCGGCAACAGCAACATCATATTTTTCGCGTGGATAGAGTTGTGTATCTAAAAAATAATTAATAGAATCAATAACTTCTTTACCGTTTCTTAGTACAGTGAATAATACTAAAAAGCGATGATACTCTTTTGTAGTAGGATAAGGATTCTTGTATTTACCTAATGAAAAGATAGAGCAAATGAACAGATATACCACTGGAATGCAAAGCAGCAAAAAAAGAATAGCATCTATTATTTGAAATGCATTATTATTCTCATCCATCCACCAGTCAGGATTAAATATGGAAAAAATTTCATTCATATTATATTGATTTTATTTTTTGTTGAGCAATTTCTTTATCTATATAGGGGCCGTTTAGAACAAAAGCTATCATGACAATGATAAGAGTATTTGTAGGATAAAGCCCCATACCTTCACCTGCATATCCATTGAGATAAATACCAAATAATCCGCAAACAAGGGATGCTAAAATCTGATGTAGTTGTTTGTCTTTGATCATGAACATCACTATATAGCAACATCGTAAAAAGACAATAATGGTAATAGCAATATAGAGAAATAAACCGACATAGCCAGTTTGTATCCATATTCGCACAAAAAAAGAATCAGGAGGTAGACTACCTTCTCTGTATGTTTCTCCTTGTGGTATCAGCCTTGGGATACTTCCATCAATTCCAGCTCCCCATGGGTGTTTTTCCATATAAGTGGCAATCTCTTTTCGATTTTGAAGCCTGACATTAAATGAAGCATCTTCTGTAGGACGAAAAGCTGTTCGCATACGAAATATAAAAGCATTACCACTTCCTATATCTGTAAATGCTAAAAAAACAAAAATGCAAAGTCCTGCAATAGCCGAAATTAGCATTACCTTTATATTCTTACAGAGAAGACAATAGAGCAATAATCCTCCAAGAGGAACGATAATAGCACTACGAGTGCCTGACATAAACATGCCAACAAGTCCCATAATGGCTACACATATATAAAATAACTTTAAGTATTTTTTATTTGTGAAGAAAGCAATAATTGCGAATACGATTGTGACAATACCCATATTGGCACCATAGTTTCCTGCATCCGTGAAAATAGAAAAATAACGAATACCCGACCAGATTATATGGGAGCTGGCACCACCCCCATTGTACAGCCAAATATTCTCATAGGTGTCAAATCCTATATATCTTTGATATAGTAACTTGAGAAATGCGGATACGGTCAAAATTCCCCATATTATCAACCCTAATTTTAAGATTTTAGAAGTACTTAAAATTATTGAAGAAACTATGTATAGAATAAGTGTATGAAATATCCAGATACGGATGCCAAGTACTATTCCTTCGGACTCCGTTTTTGAATTGATAAACTGAAATAAAGTAAATACTATCCATATTAAATAACTAAGAGTTAATATATTTATTCCACGTTTTATTTGGTATTGAGAAGTGATATGCCCTTTAGTTGAGAAATGTGTAAAAAGAATAGAAATAAATATAAACACTAAAAGTATGTCCAATCCAACACTAAGCCCATCTCTTTGCAAATATCTCATTAAATATGTAATGTAATATGAATATATGACATAGAGTAAATAACATAATGATGGGTATTTTAAACCATATAAGATAATAGCAAAAGTGATTGGTAGTAAAATAATAGCTGATGCTATTAAAATATTTTGCGTACAAACAGCATAGGCAATAGTAATCAACCCTCCTACAAGTATGAAAGAATAAAGGATGGAAGGAGAGAGTTCACGAGCCATTTGTTGTTTATTATCTAACATAATTTAATTTGTTCTATTATTTCACAGATGTTTTTTGTGATGTTAATCCCAATTGTGCTAATCGACTAAAGAAAGAATGTATTGGCATTTTGGGAGGTAGTTCACCAGTAAATGACTCTACAACATCACGGTCTGCATTATTTAAATAGAGCATAAATGGTTTATTTTTTAAGGCTTCTTTAAATGGTGCTATAGTTACGTCATCACTTGTTCTCCATAGACGGAGAGCATTGACTATTAATAAGTTAACATTTGCTTTTTGGAGCACAGGTAATGGAATATCTGCATTATTAATAGAAGGGTATTCTACTAAAATAATGTCAGGTGTTTGTTCGGCTTCATTTTGTTGCCAAAAGTCAGATAGCTGTGTAGCTTGTATATATTCTTTGCTATTGGGATCAAAGTCGATGTCTGGAGTTACGATACGAATACATAATCCTTTTGATTTCCAGTAATTTACAAAGTATTTAGCTAAAAACGATTTTCCTTCACCTGAGTTAATACTCAATAGGCTAATGATTGAAATCTGTCCAGGTTGTATATATTTATTTAGACGATGGCAACTATAAGCTGCTGCTATCCGATTACATGCTTTCAAGAAACCACGATACTTCAAATTACTGATACCATTAAAGGCGGCAAGAACCGGTAAGCCACTAAGACGAGTACTACGATATTGATCACGTAAAGTGCGATCAAGTACTTCGATTAATAAGAAGTAAGTAGTGATAAATACAATGGACCCAAGAAAAGCTATTATTATATAAATCATTCGCTTTCGACCGTTATCCGTTAGAGGATAGTCAGGAGGAGCAACTGTTTGTAGATTACTAGTGCTCATCTCTATATTTTTTAAACGAAGATTAGCACTTGCAAGACCACTCAACTGAGTACGATAATTATCCTCGGCAATATCAATAGCACGCTGTTTTCGATTGACTTGTGTGCCTACAGGAGACATGTGTGCATATTGAGTAGCTATGTCTTGTTGGCGTCTTTGCAGAACCTCTAGTTCTGCTTTCGCTTTCGCTTCATTCACTAAGGCTATCAGCCATTCATTAACCATATTTTCAATTCCTACGCCTTCTTTTGTAAAACTGAACTGATTCAGATTATCCGAGATATGACTGATCTTATCTTCTGCTTGTTTTAATTGTGTACGCTGTTGTTGTAATTTGTTGTCGGTAGATCGCTGTTTGTCTGAAATAAATATTTCTTGTTCCATGATACTCTGATTCAAATTACTCACTTTATTTAGTTCTTGTAATAGATTAGTGTTGTTACGAATGATTTGGGCACGTATATCCATCTTTTCATCCAACATTTTTCGAAGAGCAATTGCTCCTTCGTATATGCGTTCTGCTTCTTCCACTCGATCATCCACTTGATATCGTGTTCCGGCTAAAGATTTAGTCTCTTCATCATAATTAATCACAACCTCTTGTATATTATAATGCATCAAGTCATCTTCTTCTGTATTTAGCTTAGCTTTGGCAAGACGTACTTGATTTTCAAAATAAGCAATAACATCATAAGTTGATTTGAATCGGATAATTTCATATGCTTTTATCAACTCATCAATAAGAATACTTACTGTTTTTTGAGTAATACCAGGATCGGCTGAGGTATATGAAATATTAAGTATGTCACTGTTTCCGGCACGTTTTATGTCAATTGCATCCAAAGCTGCTCCACTATAAAATGCAACTGGACGGTTAAAGATACCATAGATGAAATTATTTTTATCCTCTTTGCGAAATGCTGTAAGATTAGCTAATGTCTTATTTACATCTTTACGATCTATCAATGCAAGAACTTCTTTAGGGGTGATTTGTAATAATTGGCGATAGTGTTTGGCCTGAATGTATTGATTATCTTTCCATTCTTCGCCATAAGTATATGAGTTAGCGAGTAATCGCAGAGATACCTTTTGCAATGTTCCTTGAGACTTTGCAATGCTTATGAGGTTATCGAAAGTACTTGCAATAGCCGCATAATTAACTGTTGACCCATCCAATGAAGTAGAATTGGTAACACCAGCATAAAGACTACTTTTTACTGTATAACTATAAGGGAGATATTGTGTAAAGTAAATCACCAATCCGGTAACAAACAAACTTCCCCATAATAACCAGTAACGGATGCGATAGAAAAATTGTGATATGAATTGTATTATATCCATAGAAGTTCTTATTTATCTCTAATGATTTTGACATTGGTGAGCATTTCAAGTAAAATGATTGAATTATGCAAAGATACTCGACTTTGCTCATATGTAGTTACAGCTCCTGTACGACGAGCACGCTCAATACCAAGTTCGGTGAAGCTGATTTTTCCTTGAATAAAGTTATACTCTGCAAGTTTCATTTGTGCATTATAGAGTGCTGCTGTTTCTGATTTTGCATTAATTGTTGCCAATTGTTCTGTCACAGCATTATATGCTTCTAATACCCTTAGTCGCCTTTCTTCCATAACTTCTTCCTGCACATATTGCAACTGTTCTATTTGATAACGATAATCTTTTAATTTTATAGGACGATTTACTAATTCTCCTACACTGACACCAACACTAGCTCCGACGTTGAAGTTATGTTGTGCACTTGCCATCGTTGTTTGGTATAATGGTGTGTATTCATCACTAGCATTACCTACAACGTTATAACGACCATAGGCATAACTACCATTTAGACGAAAATAGTTCATCCAATTGCGCTTCTCTAATTTATATTGGTTCTTAATTTGATCTACTTGTGATTGTGCTTTTTTCACTGTTGCATTTTCTGTTACAGCATCTAAAAAGACTGATAGTGGAGGCAGTTGTAACTTGTCTATTTCAGTTGTCTGGTTTTGTACAGCTGTTTCCATTTTACCAGCTTCCATTTTCTCATCCTCCATCTTCAGCCTTTCCAACGCCTTGATACGCTCCTCACGTGACATCTCTTGTGCAGATGCAGAAAGTGGTATAATGAACAATCCTAAAAGAACTGCATTGTATGCTATGTTTTTAAAATATCCTCTCTTCATTTGGTTACTTCTGTATCTAAGTCTTATTAATTATACATTCTCTTTTTGCACAAACGCTGTCACCGTCTTAAGCAATATCTTCATGTCCAGCCAGAAAGAAAAGTCTCTGGCGTACTTAATATCTAATTGTTTGCGTTCTTCTGCTGACATTTTGCCGGCACCACCACGTTTTTCAACTTGCCACAATCCGGTTAATCCGGCGGGAGCCATGAAGCGTTCTATGTAGGTATCGCTGGTTAATAATTCAGCTTCGTAAAGGGGGAGGGGACGGTTGCCAACAATGCTCATGTCACCCATTAGTACATTGAAGAGTTGGGGCAATTCGTCGATACTATATTTACGGATGAAACGGCCTACGCGGGTAACACGAGGATCGTTTTCAATTTTAACGAAAGTATTTTGCTGCTCCAGGGATTTCTTTTTGTGGAAATCTTCTTCGGAAATAACAAAATCATCTGAAATCAATAGAGTGGCTTCTTCCTCGGGAGTACCTACAAGGTCGTCGAACCGGATGTCAGGTTGTTCGTCAGGAATTTCTTCCTCTATTTTATATTGGTTGAGGGAGTTCAGTTCTTTTAATCGTTTGTCTGCATTGGTATACATAGAGCGGAACTTGAGGAAGTTGAAAATTTTGTAGTTACTTCCTACACGCTGTGATTTGTATATTATCTTGCCTTTACTCTCCATTCGTATGGCTATTGCCGTAGCAATAAGTATCGGCGATAATACAATGAGTACTGCTGAAGCAAAAAGAACATCAAATACACGTTTCCATGTAGGCAACTGAAAAGTGTTAAGTACTTTGCGATGTGTTTGACTGAATTCTTGCAGTCTATGCTCTTTACGCAATCTAAGAAACTTTGTCATCTCCTGGATGTTTTCTTCATTTGCAAAAGGAGTCAATGTGTTATTAACTCCTGATTGCAGATAACGTCTGATTTCTGCGCCGGGTAATTCGTCGGTAACAAGAATCATATATACACGCGGGAAACGTTTATGCAAGAAATTAATATCCTGGCAATCCTGTTCTACCTCGTTTCGCTCGTATAGAATGGATGTGTTATATCGTTCGCGAATGCTGTCTATTACTTTTGCTGCTTTGTTGCAGGAGGAAACAGCCATGAACATACCCCCCGTTACTTTGCTGAGGTGATCTATAATTGTACGGTTGTTTCCTATGTAGATATAATATAACATATCCTATTATTGTATGAATTAGAGGTATTTCTTGATACGGGCCTTCAACTCCATAGGGTTGAATGGTTTCAGGATGTAGTCTTCCGCTCCTGCATTAAGCAAATTGATACGTTCGGTGGTACTTTCTTCGCTCGAAAGCATTATTACCGGAATATGCTTGAAGAGTGCATTGCCTTTCAGGAAATGTAAAAATTCACCACCTGTCATCATAGGCATCCGAATGTCTGAGATTATGAGAGCCGGATCGTTTCCTTCATTCAGCCATTCAATGGCTCTGATAGGGTTTTCAAAATACACTAATTCATTTTCTTGACCTAAATACATCGAGAGTATCTTACCAATGGCAAGTTTGTCATCTACAAATAATATTTTCTTCATTTCTATGCTTGTTAATCTGCTATGTTGATGTTATTGTTTGTTATCTATATACATTGTATATATTTATGTAGGAAAGTTTGTTTTTACGACGTTCAAAACATCATTTTTACTTATATGCAGGACAATGTTTCCTGCGAGTGCCGTCAGTAGCAAGATGCGGTTCATTATGATGTTTCTTACCATTATGAGATGTTTTTGAGTTGATAACAAACAAAAATACGCTTATTTTATATAATACTGCTCGGATAAGTGAAACAAAAATATTTAAATTAAATCTTTTTAAGAATTACCCTCGAACAAATGATACAACTCATTTCTTGAAATCTTCAATATTTCTTAATAGTTGTTTCTATTGCTTGGTAATTTCACCCGCCAAATCAGAGTTCATGAGGCGGCGAATTTCGTCTTGGCTCAGTCCGTGTCCAAGGAGGAACATGAGTTTGGTGACGGCGCATTCGGGGGTGCTGTCGTAGCCGCTAATAACGCCTGCCTGGATAAGCTGTAAGCCGGTTCCATAGCGTGCCATTTCCACCGTGCCGCTTTGGCATTGGGTGATGTTGACAATGACGATACCACGATCTGTTGCATCTTTCAATTGACGGATAAACCATTCTTTCTGAGGAGCATTTCCGGAACCGAACGTTTTGAGGACTACCGCTTTAAGTCCGGGAACGTGGAGCACGGAGTCGATAATTGTTTCCTGAATGCCGGGGAATAGAGTGAGCACTACAACGTTGGTATCGAAGAGGTAATGCGGCTTCATGGGACGCGAAAGGTCGGGACGACGTATCAGATGTTCGTTGTAGCGGATGTAAATACCGGCTTTAGCCAATGCGGTATAATTGAACGAACGGAAGGCATTGAAGTTTTCAACATTAATTTTGGTAGTACGGTTACCACGCATCAATTCATTCTCGAAAAAAATGCAGACTTCGGGAACAGTCGGGGTACCGTCGGGATTTTTAGCCGCGGCTATTTCAATAGCGGTAATCAGATTCTCTTTACCGTCGGTGCGCAAGGTGCCGATGGGTAACTGTGAACCCGTAAGTATGACGGGCTTAGAGAGGTTTTCGAGCATGAAGCTGAGAGCGGAGGCTGTGTACGCCATCGTATCTGTTCCATGCAGGATAACAAAGCCGTCGTAGTTGTCATAATTGTAGTTGATAATCTTGACAATCTTTGCCCAAAAAGAAGGTTCCATATCAGAAGAGTCGATAGGAGGATCGAATTGATAAGAGGAGATTCGGTAATTGAAGCGTTTCAACTCGGGAACATGCTTGAGCAACTGATCGAAGTTGAAGTTTTCAAGGGCGCCAGTCTCCGGGTTCTCTATCATTCCGATAGTTCCACCCGTGTAAATTAATAACACAGAAGGGCAATCGACTTTCATAATTGTCTCTTTTAGATTCTTTTTCGGGCACAAAGATAGGAAAAAATAGTGATTAGTGATTAGTGATTGGTGATTTGTTTATATTGGGGCTGCGCTGTAATCCGCAGGGGAGGTACAAGCAAATCACTCATCACTCATCACTAATCACTATTTTAGATCTGCTTTTAGTAGCCTGATCGCCTTTTCCGCGTCTCCGTCATGCTCGTTGAGCAGGGTGACGAAGCGGCTGCCGATGATGGCGCCGGAGGAGTTGGAACAAGCTGCGTTGAATGTCTGTTTGTTGCTGATACCGAAACCTACCATGCGGGGATTGCGCAGGTGCAGGTCTTCTATCTTTTTGAAGTAGGCTTGCTTTTGGGCGTCAAAGTCCTGCTGGGCACCGGTGGTAGCGGCGCTGGAAACCATGTAGATGAAACCGTCTGTGTGAGTGTCGATTTCACGGACACGGGCTTCACTGGTTTCGGGAGTGATGAGCATGATTACTTTTACGTTGTGCGCTTCGGCAACGGCTTTGTAGTTGGCTAAATAATCTTTGAATGGAAGGTCGGGGATGATGACACCATCGATGCCGCATTCTTCGCAACGCTGGCAGAAGTTTTCGAAACCGAATTGCATGATAGGGTTGAGATAGCCCATGAGGATGAGGGGGATGCGGACATCTTGACGGATATCATGTAGCTGATCGAATAGAAGACGGAGGGTCATACCATTACGCAGGGCATGGGTGGCAGCGTTTTGGATGACAAGCCCGTCCGCCATAGGGTCACTGAAGGGGATACCGATTTCGATCATATCGACACCGTTCTTTTCGAGGGTGCGGATTACGTCGGCAGTACCGTTGAGGGTGGGGCAGCCGGCACAGAAGTAGATGGACAACACATTTTTAGGGTTGTTCCGGAAGAGTTGGTTAATGCGATTTGACATGATGTGATTTATAATTTATAATTTATGATTTATGGGGGATTGGGGGGAGCTCAGTTCTTTCAGAAACGTTTCGATGCGTTCTATGTCTTTTAAGCCCGGAGTAGTTTCGAAGCGACTGTTGAGGTCGATTCCTGCGAGGCGGGGATGTCGGAACTCTTTGATGGCTTTTGCACTGTAAGGATTGATACCGCCACTGAGCAAGAAGGGAGTGGAACCGTTGTAACGATGCAATAGGTTCCAGTCGAATTGATTGCCGGAACCGCCGAATTGCGGGGTTTTGGTATCAAACAGATAATACTCGCATAGACCGTCGTAAGCGGAGACATCAAACAAGTCCTTGGGAAGAGCAATAGAAAACGCCTTGATAAGACGTAGTCCATTGCTGCGCAAGGTGCGGCAATAATCGGGAGATTCGTTGCCATGTAGCTGGATGTAGTTCAACCCGAAACGGTCGGCGTACATTAGGATGTTTTCCTTGCTTTCGTTGACAAAGACACCGACGCGTTTGGTGCGGACGGGCATATACCCGGGTATCTCACACAAGCAACGGGGAGACTTGGGGTAGAAGATGAAACCGATCATATCTACTCCCAGTTGTTCGATGGCGCGGATATTGTCTGCCTCTGTCATTCCGCATACTTTGATGATAGGGTTCATGGAAATAGTGGTTAGTGATTAATTTGTGCTATCATGGCCTTAAGGGTTTCACCGGGGGAGGCGGTTTTCATGAAAGTTTCACCGATAAGGAAGCCACGGAAGCCGACGGTGCGCAGGCGGCGGATGGTTTCGGGATTCGAGATACCGCTTTCGGAAACAAGAAGAGGGGAACCCGCTTCCCGAAGTTGTTCCGCCAAGCGGAAGGAATTCTCTATATCGGTAACGAAAGAACCAAGGTTGCGATTGTTCACGCCCACCATATCGACTTCATTATCAACGTAAGCAAGTTCGGAGGGACTGTGAATTTCGAGCAGCACTTCCAGTCCCAGAGCATGGGCTTGGGTGGTAAGGGCGCTGCATTGTTCCGGCGTGAGGCAGGCGGCAATGAGCAGCACAGCATCAGCACCGACAATACGTGCCTGAAGGAGCTGGTATTCGTCGATGATGAAATCTTTGCGCAAGATAGGAATGTTGACGAGTGGGCGTGCCGTGCGAATATCACGGAGCGAACCTCCGAAGAACTTCTCATCGGTCAGGATGGAGAGAGCAGCAGCGCCGGCAGCTTCGTATGCAGCAGGGATAACCTCCGCTTTAGCACTTTCGTTTATCCAACCTTTCGAAGGAGAACGACGTTTGAACTCGGAGATAATGCCGGTAGCAGATGCTGCGAGCGAATACTTCATACTACGACAACAGAGTGAACCATCAGCGGTAGTGCCCGCCTGTAATATCATTTCAGCCTGCTCTTGCAGGTGTTCAAGGGAGATCGTTTGCTTTTGCAACTCTATCTCTATTCGCTTGTGGGCGATGATTTCGGATAAAATATCTTTCATAATTGGAGTGATATTAGTTATGAGTTATTAGTTATAAGTTATTTGTTTGTAAGTGGGCTGCGTTATCAGCCCGAAGGGGAGAACACTAGCAAATAACTTATAACTCATCACTTATAACTATTAATAAATTTCTTCAACGTATTCAGCGCCCTTCCGCTTTCAAGTGATTCGCGGGCGATGGCGATGCATTCTTCGATTTCTTTCTGCGGTTCCATGATTTGGATGGCAAAGGCGGCGTTGACAATGACGCATTGCGTTTGTGCGGGGGTGGCCTGGTTGCGGAGGATATTGTCGAAAATGCGTGCGGCGTCTTCCTGGGAGGCGCCACCAAAGAGTTCCTCGGGGTGCGCGTCTTTGAAACCGAGGGCCTGCGGACGGTAGATGCGCTCGTAGTTGCGGGTCATTACTTTGAACTCGTCGGTCAGGGAGATTTCGTCGTAACTGTCGAGACTGTTTACTACGGCGAAGTCAATGCCGAGTTTGTAGAACACGTTGGTGTAAAGACGCATCTGTGAGAGGTCTGCAACACCGAGCAGTTGGTAAGCGGGTTTACAAGGATTGACCAACGGGCCTAGCAGATTGAATAAGGTACGTACTCCCAATGCCTTGCGAACAGGGCCGACAAACTTCATGGCAGGATTGAACAACTGTGCATGCAGGTAAGCAATGTTGCACTCTTCCATGCTGCGCTTCAACACGTCGGGATTGTTGGTGAAGCGAACTCCATGTTGCTCGATGACGTTGCTGGCTCCGCTGACCGAAGTAGCACCGTAATTGCCATGCTTGGCAACTTTGTAACCCGCTCCGGCTACAACAAAACAGGCACAGGTAGAAATGTTGAACGTATTCTTGCCATCACCGCCCGTACCTACAATGTCGATGGGGCGATAAGGAGAGAAGTCGATAGGGATGCGTGTTTCCATAAGGGCTTCACGAAAACCTACCAGTTCGTCGACGGTGATACCGCGCATCTGGAAAGCAGTGAGCAGGGCAGCTATTTGTGCTTCCGGATACATTTCTTTGGTTATATTGAGGAGGATTTGTTTGGTTTCCTCCGAAGTGAGCTCTTCGTGGTTGAAGAGACGGGATAATATCTGTTTCATATCAATCAAAAAATTACTAAAGTTAAAAAGAGAACATTCCGGACGGTAACCTACGTCATTTGAAAAGCCAGTTCTTGATAATCGCTTTTCCGTCCGGAGTCAGTACCGATTCGGGATGGAACTGAATACCCCGGATATCGTACTCCCGGTGTTTCAATGCCATGACTTGTCCTTCAGGGCTGATAGCCGTGATGGCCAGCGCCTCGGGAAATCCTACCGTATCGACTACCCAAGAGTGATAACGTCCCACGGGAATCTTTGCAGGTAGTCCTTCGAAGATATAATCATCTTCCGGCATCAATCCCGAACAAAATTCTTCATTCTTCATTCTTAACTCTTCATTCAGAAAGACCTCTGTTTGTACTCCGTGGAAAACGTCGCTCAGGTTAGTGAGCTTCCCGCCGAATACTTGTCCGATAGCTTGCTCACCCAAACAAACGCCCAGTATAGGTTTCTTCCCGGCATACGTGCGGATGACATCCAATAATAACCCCGCTTCTTCGGGGATGCCCGGGCCGGGAGAGAGGATGATTTTATCGTATTGTTCCAACTCTTCAAGCTCGAACTGATCGTTGCGCAGCACCTCTACTTCTGCGCCGAGTTCTTTCACCAAATGAGAAAGATTATAGGTGAAAGAATCGTAGTTATCTATAATTACTGTTTTCATTGTCAAAACTTTATTTAGCATTTTGTTAGTTATAAGTTATTAGTTATAAGTTGTTTGCTGATGTTTTCAGCGCAATATCACAGCGCAGCGACTGAATAAACAAATAACTTATAACTCATAACTCATCACTAATTTCACATTTTCTCTGCCATAACAATTGCCTTCTTCAGTGCTCCCAGCTTGTTGTTCACTTCTTGCAGCTCGTATTCTTCGTTGCTTTTGGCTACGATGCCGCCGCCTGCCTGGAACCAAAGTGTGCCGTTACGGCTGACGAAGGTACGGATGGTGATGGCTTGGTTCAGTGAACCGTTCAGGCCGATGAAGCCGATGCAACCGCCGTATGCACCACGATTGTGTGGTTCCAGTTCGCTGATGATCTGCATGGCACGCACTTTCGGCGCACCGCTCAGTGTGCCGGCGGGGAAGGTGTCGATAAACGACTTTATAGGATCGGCCTCTTCGTTGAGCGTACCGCTTACACGGCTTACGAGGTGAATGACATGACTGTAATACTGCATATCCTTGTAGAAATCTACTTTTACATCGTGGCAGTTGCGGCTCAGGTCATTGCGGGCAAGATCCACCAGCATCACGTGTTCGGCATTCTCCTTCGGATCATCGTGCAGGTATTGCGCGTTGATGGCATCTTGTCGGGCGTCGCCCGTGCGCTTGGTCGTTCCTGCAATGGGGTCGATGTAAGCGTGGCGACCCTCGATGCGGCAATGCGTTTCGGGCGAAGAGCCGAAGATGCGGAAGCCTCCGAAGTCGAAATAGAACAGATAGGGTGAAGGGTTGATGCTGCGCAGCGCACGATACAGCTTGAAGTCATCCCCCACGAAACGTTGCTCGAAGCGGCGGGAGAGGACGATTTGGAACACATCGCCACGCAGGCAGTGATTGATGCCCTGACGGATGTTTGCCTTGTGCTGCTCGTCGGTAAGCGGAGAGGTCGTTTCGCCAACGGCACGGAAGTCGTAGGCAGTGTAGTTGCGGTTATGTATGGCTTTCTGCACTTTGTCCAGTTCGCTGGTTTCGCCATCGCCAAGCATTTCGAGCAGAAGCATCTCGTTCTTGAAGTCGTTGAAGACGATGAGATACTTATATAATATGTATAACATGTCGGGCGCATCATTGGTAGCTTCGCGGCTATCCTTAATAGGAATATTCTCGAAGTAGCGTACGGCGTTGAAGGAAGTATAACCGTACAGTCCGCAATATTCACTGTATTCCCCCTCTACTTTGAAGCAGTTAAGGAAATCTTTCAGAGCATTTTCCACACGATACTCTTCGTTAACGGTGCGCTCTTCGCGTGTGCCGTCGGGGAATCGGAAAACAGCCGTGCCATGATCTATGCCGACACTTGCCACCGGGCAAAGTCCGATAAACGAGCGATTGTTCTCGCTGCCATGATAGTCCGAACTCTCCATGAGAGCACTTTGAGGAAAAATATCGCGTACTTTCAGGTAGGTGCTCACCGGAGTGTGCAGGTCGCCGAGTACGGTGCGGCTGACGGTGTTATAAGCGTAGGATTTCATATTCAGTTATGAGTTATAAGTTATGAGTTATTTGTTTATCGGTTATGAGTGGTTTGTTTATGAATTTATGTGGTCGAGTTGTTTAGGGGAAAACATCAGCACATAACTCATAACTCATAACTTAAATAGGTTTCAATATCCTTGTCTCCTCTCCCTGACACAGTCAATATCACTACATCGCTCGGTTTGAAGGTCATCTTGTCCAATGCTCCCAGGGCGTGGGCGCTTTCGAGGGCGGGGATGATGCCTTCTAGTTTGGTCAGTTCGTAGGCGGCGCGGATGGCTTCATCGTCGTTGACCGAGAGGACGAGTGCACGTTTTTGTGCGGCAAGGTTGGCGTGCATGGGGCCGATGCCGGGGTAGTCCAGTCCGGCGGAGATGGAGTAAGGTTCTTCGATCTGCCCGTCTGCGTCCTGAATGACGTAGGTGCGTGAGCCGTGGATGATACCCAGTTTGCCAAGGGCGATGGTGGCGGCGGTCATACCTGTTTCTATGCCTTTACCTCCGGCTTCGGCGAGGACGATTTGTACGCGGGAGTCGTCGATATAATGGTAGATGGTTCCGGCGGCATTGCTTCCTCCGCCTACGCAGGCAATGAGGTAGTCGGGACAATCACGTCCTTCTTGTTCCAGCAGTTGCTTCTTAATTTCTTCGCTGATGACCGATTGCAGACGTGCCACCATATCGGGATAGGGATGCGGGCCAACGGTAGAACCTATTATATAATAGGTGTCGGCCGGGTGACAACACCAGTCACGAATAGCTTCGTTGGTGGCATCCTTCAATGTCATGTTACCGCTGGTGACGGGAACTACCGTTGCACCGAGCATCTTCATCTTTTCTACGTTGATGTGCTGGCGTTCTACATCGGTCTTGCCCATATAGACGATGCACTCCATATTCATCAAGGCGCAGACGGTAGCGGTGGCTACCCCATGTTGTCCGGCACCGGTTTCGGCGATGATGCGGCGCTTGCCCATGCGGCGTGCCAAGAGAATTTGTCCGATGGTGTTGTTGATTTTGTGGGCGCCGGTATGGTTCAGGTCTTCCCGTTTCAGGTAGATTTTGCAACCGTAACGCTCGGAGAGGCGGCGTGCCAGGTAAAGTGGAGAAGGACGGCCTACGTAGTCGCGCAGCAGTTGGTTGAACTCGCGTTTGAAGTCCTCACTCTGCAAAACGTCGAGGTAGATGTTCTGCAATTCTTCTACACACTTGTGGAGGATTTCGGGAACGTATGCTCCACCGAACTCTCCGTAATAGCCTTCTTTGTCAACTAAGTAACTTTTCATATTCTGTATGGTTTTATATTCTTCAAAATTTATTTCGGCAAAAAAAGAAAGAGCCCTGTCGCAGGTTGCGACAGGGCTCTTTCTTTTTCTATTTATATATTACATATATACATACGAGCGCTGCTCCCTTACGACTGTCGGAGTTGTAATGAGTGCCACCACCAATATGTATTTACTAACATTGTTTTCATTGTCTTTTTTGTTTTAACACGGGGCAAATATAAGCACTATGTTTGAAACGCCAAAATAAAACTTACTTTTTTTCTTGTTAGAACATTTTTCTTAAAATATTGTTCTAAGAAAAGAAATAAAGTAAACATAAACTTAACGGAGAAAGGAACAAACAATGAAAAGAAAACAGTTAGTAGCCATTGGTGTGGTCATCGCGATACTTTTATTATTGTATTGGCTTTTTATAGCTGAAGATATTAATGCATGGTTCACTACAAATTGATTTTTCAGGATATTCGCGCGGACTTGTTAAATAATTAATGTATCTTCGCAAAAAACATAGACTCATGAAAGGATTAAGTTACTCATTTTTGCGTGTGATTTGTGCGCTTGTAATCGGTTTGGTGTTGGTGATGTTTCCCGACCAAGCCAGTGATTATTTTGTGATTACGATAGGCGTCATTTTCCTGGTGCCATCGCTTATCAGTATTATAGGATACTTTGCGCAAAGTGCCGAAATGCGCCGCCGCTTTCCTATCGAGGGAGTGGGTAGTTTGCTGTTTGGCTTGTGGTTAATCATTATGCCCGGTTTTTTTGCCGACCTGCTGACGTTTGTATTAGGATTTATCCTGGTGATGGGAGGGGTGCAACAGATTGCCTCGCTTTCGGCGGCACGTCGCTGGACATCGGTTCCCACCGGATTCTATATTGTTCCGGTGCTGATTTTGCTTGCCGGACTGCTTGCGCTGTTCAATCCTACGGGAGTACGCTCTACGGCATTTATCATTATTGGTGTCAGTAGTTTGATTTATGCAGCTTCGGAATTGCTGAACTGGTTTAAATTTACCCGACTTCGTCCGAAAGCACCGGGTGCGAAAGATGCTCCTTCAAGAGAAATTAATAATGTAGAAGATGCTGAAATTATAGAATAAAAAAACAGACCATGCGTTGGTTGGAAACAGATGATCTGTTTACCCCAAATGCATGGTCTGTTTGCATGGAATAGATGATGTGTTTGGGTCAAACACATCATCTGTTTTTTTATTCTTGCAACCACTTATTTATCAAGGATATGGCTTCTTGCTTTTGAGCTTCAGGCAGGGTGTTGATACGTGCCCGGTGACTTCCGCCCGGTTCGATGAAGACATGTGTGTTCTTCTTACCCTTCAGCCAAGTTACTCCGGCTGCCGTCCACGGGTCGTTCTCACCGTAGATGAAGATCATCTTCGGATCATTTTCTTTCAGGAACTTCGTAATCTTCCGTCCCAGCGTTTTGTCAAAAGGCAAGTCTTTCAACTCTTCGGGCAGCATCAGGCGGTGCAGATAGCCTTTGCTCGACTTGATGGAGAGGTATTTCTTGAAAGGGCGTACGTCGTAACCATAGTATCCCAATTCACGGGCGGCTTGTACAAAGAACGAGGCAGTCGGACTATCTGCAACAAAATAATCAGGGCTACTGATGTCTAGCAGATGGGCAAAGATTTCATCATCCGATGCGGTGGTCGCCGGAATGTTGCTGATAGGAGTTCCCCATTGCCAAAGGGCAAAGGAATATTCCAGTACCGAGTAATCGTAAATTTCTTCGATAGGAGCACGGAATTTGAGTCCTTTCTCTTCGCAATATTTCTCGAAGCGGGGGAGTAGGGTGGCTTTGCGTTTCAGAACTTCCAGTTGGAAGTCTTCAATCTTTTTGCGGTCGTCGGCGGTGGAAACCTTTTGGAGGAAAGGTTCATGGCGTCCGTCTTCGGCGGCATAACAAAGTGGGGCGACGTAAGGAACCGAGATATCTACATCGTCCGGGTAGAAAGTGCGGTAGAGCATACAGGTTTGTCCGCCTTTGCTGATACCCGTTGCAATCCATTTGCCGGGATAGATGCTTTTCAGGGCGGTAGTCACGGCGTGCAGGTCGTCAGCAGAACTTTCGGCAGTCAGGTATTGCCAGTCTTTGGGTTCGGGAGTAGATTCGAGGAAGTAGCGATACTCCACGAATATCATATTAGCATTGAGCAGTTTGGAAAGTTCTTCGCGGTACTTCGGGTTGAGGGCGTAAGCGGCGCCATATCCTTCGGTAACCAGCACTGTGGGACGGTCGAAACCTACGTGGGAAACGATGACGCGCTGGCGAAAGTCCCCCTTTTCGGGATGCCGATGATCCAAAGGCTGAGTGAAATAAGTTACATACTTCTCGGCAAATTCTGTAGATTCCAAGGGTTTGACTTCCGTAATAGCGGAAATCTTACTTAGTTTTTGCTGCAACTCCGTCTGTGCGGATAGAGATGCCGATGTAAACAGAAGTGCTAACAGCAGGAGTGCTGCATAACAGGTTCGTAGATTCTTCATAATATTCTTAGTTGTTTTATAGGAAGGCAAAGATAATCTATTTTATTGCTTTCAGCACTATCAATCGGACAAAAAAAGGAGGAAGAAGTGCCTCACGGCATCTCTCCTCCAGCAACTTAAAACAACCAACAAAAATAAATATTAGTTATGAGTTATTAGTTATAAGTTATTTGTTTGTAATGGGGCTACGCTATCAATCCGAAGGGAGAACACAAGCAAATAACTCATAACTTATAACTCACAACTATTTTTTAACTATTTTCTCATCTAATAAACAACAATTCTCTATACTTAGGTAATGTCCACATCTGGTCGTCAACGATGAGTTCCAACTTGTCGATGTGGTAACGTATCTCTTCCATCATCGGCACGATTTTGTCGTGGTAGGCGATGGCTTTTTCACGTTCACATTCAATTTTGTTGGCAACTTTACGGGCTTCGATCATAGCATTTACATGCTCTTGGATGAAAGCCGTGCGGTCTGCAATCTCTTCGATGAGTTCCAGGTTCTTGGCAGATAGTTTTGCAGCTTTCTCTGCGGGGAAGAGATCCTTCATCTTATAAACATTGTCGACCAAATCCGTTTGATACTTTGTAGCAACCGGTATGATGTGGTTCATTACTAAGTCTCCTAGAACACGAGCTTCGATTTGGATTTTCTTGGTGTACATTTCCCATTTTACTTCGTTGCGGGCTTCGAGCTCCTTCTTGCTCATAATGCCGATGGACTCGAACATCTTAATGCTTTCGGGTTTCAGGTAATTGTCGAAGATAACGGGGACACTGGTTTCGCAATCCAAACCACGGCGGGCAGCTTCTGCTTTCCATTCGTCGCTGTAGCCATTGCCATCGAAATGGATAGGCTTGCATATCTTGATGTAGTTGCGGATCACTTCGAGGATAGCCGCAATCTTCGGTTCGCCCTTCTCGATAAGCGCGTCCACCTCTTTTTTGAATTGTACCAATTGCTCCGCAATGGCTGAGTTGAGGGCAATCATGGCGCAGGCACAGTTTGCTTCCGAACCAACGGCACGGAATTCAAAGCGGTTGCCCGTGAAGGCAAACGGGCTGGAACGGTTACGGTCGGTATTGTCAATCATCAATTCCGGGATTTGCGGAATATCCAGCTTCATGCCTTGTTTGCCGCTGAGGCTTACGAGATCATCCTTGGTACTCTCTTCAATATGTTTCAACACTTGAGACAATTGTTTCCCCAAGAAAGTAGAGATGATGGCGGGAGGTGCTTCGTTTGCACCCAGGCGGTGGGCATTTGTGGCGCTGGAGATGCTGGCTTTCAGTAATCCGTTGTGACGATAAACAGCCATCAAGGTATTCACGACGAAGGTGATGAAACGCAAGTTGTCTTCGGGTAACTTACCGGGGGCATGTAGCAGGATGCCGGTGTCGGTGCCCAACGACCAGTTATTATGCTTGCCGCTACCATTGACACCCTTGAAAGGCTTCTCGTGCAGCAATACGCGGAAACCATGATGACGGGCTACCTTACGCATCAGTGCCATGATCAGCATGTTGTGGTCCACCGCCAGGTTGCATTCCTCGAAGATGGGAGCTAGCTCGAACTGGTTGGGAGCTACCTCATTGTGACGAGTCTTAACAGGAATACCCAGTTTGAGCGCTTCAATTTCCAGCTCCTTCATAAACTCGGCTACACGTGTAGGGATTGCTCCGAAATAATGGTCTTCTAACTGCTGGTTCTTGGCACTTTCATGTCCCATCAGGGTGCGTCCGGTCATCAGCAAGTCGGGACGGGCGGCATACAGACCTTCGTCGATCAGGAAATATTCCTGTTCCCAACCCAAATAAGCAACTACCTTCTTCACATCCGGATTGAAATAGTGGCAAACGTCGACCGCTGCTTTATCTACGGCTCGCAGAGCTTTCAGCAACGGCGCCTTGTAGTCCAAAGATTCACCGGTGTAGGCAATGAAAATAGTCGGGATACAGAGTGTGTCGTCCACAATAAAGGCAGGCGAGGAGGGATCCCATGCCGAGTATCCGCGAGCTTCGAAAGTATTGCGGATGCCACCGTTAGGGAAACTGGAAGCATCCGGCTCTTGCTGTACAAGCAGCTTGCCGCTGAATTCTTCCATCACACCGCCTTTGCCGTCATGCTCTACAAAAGCATCGTGCTTTTCGGCAGTACCTTCGGTCAAGGGGTGGAACCAGTGCGTATAGTGGGTTGCCCCCATTTCAACCGCCCACTTCTTCATACCTGCTGCTACTTCGTCAGCGATGCTGCGATCTAGCGGTGCGCCATTTTCAATAACGTCAGTCAGCTTGGCATAAACCTTACTCGGCAGATACCTGAACATCTTTTCCTTATTGAACACATACTTGGCAAAATACACTGACGGACGTTCCGCCGGAACTGCCACTGCAACGGGGCGTTTCTTGAACGCCGTCTCTACTACTCTGAATCTCAATTTTGACATAATACTTAAGAATTATAAGTTGTTAGTTGTAAGTTATTAGTTATAAGTTATTTGTTTGTAATGGAGCTACGCTATCAACCCGAAAGAGAACACAAGCACATAACTCATAACTTATAACTCATCACTCATCACTATATTAGTTGTATGCTGATTCTCCATGTTCGTAAATATCCACTCCCTCTTCTTCTACTCGTCTGGAGACGCGCAGTCCGTGGATCTTGTCGAGGCTCTTGAAGATGAGGTAACCCATACCGGCTGCCCAGCAACCTACGACCAATGCGCCGAACACCTGTGCGCCGAGGAAGCCTGCACCTGCACCATAGAATAGTCCTTGGCTCGTAGAGAACAAACCGGTAAGGATCGTTCCCAGACAACCGCAAACGCCGTGTACCGAACTTGCGCCTACGGGATCGTCAATCTTCAGCACCCTGTCGATGAACTCTACTGAAAAGATCATCACTACGCCACAGATAGCACCGATAATCACCGCACCCGTTGCCGAAACAGCGTCGCATCCTGCCGTGATGCCTACCAAACCTGCTAGAATACCATTTAATGTAAGAGACAAAGACGGCTTGCTGTATTTCAGCCAACTGACACAAAGAGCGAAGAAACCACCTGCACAGGCTGCCAGGTTAGTTGTCAGGAACACGTGTGAGATAGCCTCTTGGTCGGCTGTAGTGGCTGCTGCCAACTGCGAACCGGGGTTGAACCCGAACCATCCGAACCAAAGGATAAATACACCGAGTGCCGCAATCGTCAGGTTATGTCCGGGGATGGCTTTGGAATTCCCGTCTTTACTATACTTACCGATACGCGGACCAAGGATGGCAGCGCCGACCAAGGCTATCCAACCTCCAACGGAGTGGACGATAGTAGAACCGGCAAAGTCATGGAAAGTGGTTCCGAAAGTATCCATCATGAATGAACCTGCTTCGCCGTTCATCAGCCAACCGCCGCCCCAAGTCCAGTGACCCGAAATCGGATAAATCAGTACACTGATGAAGACAGTGTAAATCAGATACATGGAAAACTTGGTACGCTCTGCCATAGCACCTGATACGATGGTGGAGGCTGTTGCGCAAAATACAGTTTGAAATACGAGGAATCCTTCTGAAGGAAGTCCCTCACCGTCATAAAAACCGAGGTCCATGAAATGAGGCATCCCGATGAATCCGCCTACACCGAACATCAAACCAAAACCGATGAGCCAATAGAGCAAACTACCGAACATGAAGTCCACGAGGTTCTTCATCAAGATGTTGGCGGTGTTCTTTACCCGGGTAAAACCGGCTTCAACCAGTGCGAAGCCCGGTTGCATGAAGAATACCAGCATGGCTGCGAGCAGCATCCATACGGTGTTTAGTCCGTTGGCCAATTCTCCTACGTTATCGGGAGTTGCCGTTACACTATCCGCTACAACGGAATCTTGTGCTGCAATATCTGTGGTGAAGCAGAAAGCCATAAGCATACCAAGGGCTACACACAGTCCGGCATGACTGCATTTTACATATTTGTCCATAATGTCTTTGAATTTAGTTGTACTTGTATTTATGCCTGAAGTTTATCTTTCTTGTTCGGCATTGTAGAGGGCGATATCGCCCCTTTCGGCAGTGCGGATGCGGATGGCGTCTTCAATAGGGATGACGAAGATACGTCCGTCGCCTATTTCGCCGGTTTGTGCGGATTTGATGATGGCTTGTACGGTCTTCTCCGCATTCTTGTCGCGCACCACAACGGAGATGAGTGTTCGTTCGATGGAACTGGTGTCATACATCACACCACGATAAATACGCGCTTGCCGGGATTTCCCGATGCCCCTTACGTCATAGTAAGAGAACCATTCGATGTCCGCTTCGAGGAGGGCGTCTTTCACCTCCTCGAATTTTGTTTTGCGGATAATTGCTTCAATCTTTTTCATACCTTAAACTATATTACAGTTAGCTAGAAACTTAAACCTACAACGAAGTATGCACCTTCTGATCTTGGGTTCCAGGTTGCTTTGGCAAACAAGGGGAGCGAGAATGAGTCGGTGATTTTGATGTCTTTGCTTGCTCCCAGGCTGATGTCGCATACGGCAAAACCGTTGGCTCCATAGAAATCGGTAGCCCAGGGAGTTGCACCTACTTCGGCTGTCCAGTCCAGACCACCCAACCGGAAGGGAGCGGCAATAGAAAGGTAGGAGGAATAAGCTCTGTCACCGTCATTGTTCAATCCGTCCGCTCCGGCAAAGTTAGTGTACCAGTTTACGGCTAGCGGACCGAAATCATAACCAATCTGTCCTTCGAATACATGTGCCGTGTTGCGTGTGCCGTATCTGAAATATCCGGGACCGCTGTTGAACCAGTAATCTGTTACCGACACACTGAAACCTCCGGTTGAGTAGCCTAATGTGAGGTCGAACTCTTTATCGTCTTTACTTTCAAACCCTACCGATCCCCATGCTTCCAGAGAGAAACCCTTGAAAGAGACGGATGCGCTTGGCTGGATGCTTACGCCTCCCAAATCCTGACCACGCCAGATGTATCCGCTTACGAGGTCAGCACCTACCGATGCTTCTACTTTGTCTTGTGCTTTAGCCTTGAAAGGCATTGCCATTGATAATAACGTGATTGCTATTATCCCTAATTTTACATTTCTTGTACTCATATTCTTTATTCTCTTTATGTTTATGTAAGCAGTATTGTGC
>JAEXAJ010000229.1 GCA_023458215.1 Bacteroidota bacterium | reverse complement strand
GGATAAGACCGCTAAAGTACGCCTGAATGAAAAGCGCCGCATGTCTTACAAAGAAAAGCGTGAATTTGAACAACTGGAGCAAGAGATAGCTGAACTGGAAACAGAAAAGAAGGCGATTGAAGATGCCTTATGCAGCGGCACCCTTACTGTAGAAGACTTGACGGAAAAATCAAAACGCCTGCCAGAAATTGCCGATTTGATTGATGAGAAAACATTGCGTTGGCTTGAGCTTAGCGAAATAGAGTCGAATTGAGTTCGAAATTAATAATTTAAGATTAAAGAATGAAAGTGGGGAATTTGACGAACTATCATAGTCATAGTCTGTATTGTGACGGGCGTGCAGGAATGGAAGATTTTGTGCGCTTTGCCATTAGTGAAGGATTTACTTCATATGGTTTTTCTTCTCATGCGCCATTACCATTTCCTACTTTCTGGACGATGGAATGGGATAGGATGAATGACTATTTATCAGAATTCCAACGTTTAAAAGCGAAGTATGCCGACCGTATTGAATTGTATATCGGGCTTGAAATTGATTATCTGAATGAAGAAAGTAATCCGTCTGTGGCACGCTTTCAAGAATTACCGCTGGATTATCGTATCGGTTCCGTTCACATGCTCACTACTGATACGGGAAAGATTGTGGATATAGATACTCCGGCTGATAAATTCAGGGAAATTGTAGATGAGCATTTTGGTGGAGATATTGTAAGAGTGGTGCGGCAATACTATCACTCATTGACAAGGATGCTGGAATTAGGTGGCTTCGATATTGTGGGACATGCGGATAAAATGCATTATAATGCTTCCTGTTATCGACCCGGTTTGCTCGATGAACCTTGGTATGACCAGCTTGTTCATACTTATTTTACCGATATAGCCCAAAGAGGATATCAAGTAGAGATTAATACAAAATCTTATCATGATTTGGGCACTTTCTATCCTAACAAACGCTACTTTTCTACTTTACATGACTTGGGCATCAAGTTACAAGTGAATAGCGATTCTCATTACCCGGAGAAGATAAACAACGGCCGTCCTGAAGCTCTGGAAGCTATAAAGTGGGCGGGCTATGATAGTGTAATGGAGTTACATGGAGGACAGTGGGAAGAAACTATGATAAAATGGTAAGGTTATAGGGTGATAAAGTGATAAAGTGGTGAAATCACCCAGCAATTTATCACTTTATCACCCTATAACTTTATTACCTTTTCTATTTTGTTTTCAATAGGAAATCATCTATCATCTTTTTGTATGTTGCCTTGTCGGCAGCACCACGGAAGAGTTGAGGCTCTCCGTTCATCGGGATGAAGACAAACAGAGGGATACTTGTTGCGTTGAATAATGCAGCTAATTCTTTCTCTTTATCTACATTCACTTTATAGATGACGATTTTACCGGCATATTCTTTGGCTAATTCTTTCATGATGGGAGCAGTCATACGGCAGGGACCACACCAATCGGCATATAGGTCGATAATAGCGGGTTTGTTTCCTTTATACTTCCAGTCTTGTGACTTCTCATAATCGAATACATCCTTGATGAACATAGCCTTGTTCATTACGATTACATCGCCATCGGCTTCGGATTTTTGAGACTCCTGAACTTCTTTGGCTTCCGCTTGGTTCTGTTTTTTTGCTCCGTCTGTACAAGCGTATGTCAGCATACTTGCAAAGACCAGAACAAACATGGTTATCACTTTCTTCATTTTATTATTAAGAGTTTTGTTCAATAACGGATTTCAATTCTTTTCCGCTGATTACACCTGAATGACGCCATACTGCTTCGCCTTTCTTAAATAGAATAAAAGTAGGCACAGCTTGTATACGATACCGGGCTGCTAATTCTTCGTGTTGGTCAACGTCTATTTTGGCTATACGGGCAGTATCGCCAATTGCACCTTTGAGTTCTTCCAATACCGGATGCATGGCTTTGCAAGGGCCACACCAAGTAGCAAAGAAGTCAACTAAAACGGGCTTTTCTGATTGTATTAATTCTTCAAATTTTTCCATAATCTTATTCTTTTTTGTTATGCGCCCCGTATGTTCGAGGTGCGAAAATAGTTATTACTGTTTATATAAAAAACAGTTTCAGGCGTTTTTTGTTCACTATTACTTCATTTTGCCGGTAAAGTCGTATCTTTGACTTCTCAATTTAGAATACGACATCTATGGAGCATTTTCCTCGTGGAATTCATTTTAAATACCCTTGGCGCGGTTATCAGGAACGTGTATTGGCAGACCTGAAACAATATATTTCGAACGGAGCATTGCATGTAGTAGCTCCTCCCGGTTCGGGTAAGACGGTATTGGGACTTGAGGTGATGTTAAGATTGGATGCGCCTACATTGATACTAGCCCCTACTATCGCTGTGCGCAATCAATGGGTGGACCGCTTCTGCGAGTTGTTCTTGCAGACTGCACAAGTGCCGGATTGGATTTCATGTGATATCCGTCAACCCGCTTTTCTTACAGTCAGTACATATCAGGCTTTGCATGCGGCTTGCGACACCACTCGCAGGAAGGAGAAGCAGGAAGATGCCGACTTGTTGCTACAGAAGCAAGGAGTGAAGACGGTAGTTGCCGATGAAGCACATCATTTGAAGAACGAGTGGTGGCATGCACTCCGTAAATTGCAGGAAACGCTTTCTCCTGTTATCGTGGGACTTACAGCTACTCCTCCGTATGACGTGACGCCTGCCGAGTGGGACCGTTATATTGCTTTGAACGGCCCGGTAGATGCCGAGATAACGGTGCCTGAACTCATGCGTGAAGGAGATTTGTGCCCGCATCAGGATTATGTCTACTTCTCCCGTCCCTCTCAATGGGAATATGAACGGATATGTGATTTCAGAAAACGTGCCGATTCTCTCTTTCAGGAACTTCTGACTGATAAAGAGTTGCTTCAAGCCGTGGAATCGCTGCCTTTGTGGGAAATGCCCGATGAATCGTTGGAATGGATCTATGACCACATGGCCTATTACTCGTCCATGCTTATTTATCTGCATGCTACAGGGCATGTCATTCCTCTTGTACATTTGGAAATCGTAGGCAATGAGCTAACTGAGTTCCCACCCTTCGATTATAACTGGGCGGAAACGCTGCTCGACTTGTACCTGAATAAGGAACGGACGATGTTTGCCGGTTGCGAGGTTCATCAGGAACGCCTGGAAAACCGCTTGCTTCGATATGGGGTGATAGAAGGCGGGCAAATATCATTTCAATATAATCGAAAGATAAATGCGGCACTTACTACGAGCGTAGAGAAGGTGAATAGCATTACCGACATAGTTCGTTTTGAATATCAACACTTGAAGAAAGACTTGCGTTTGGTGGTACTGGCGGATTTTATAAGAAAAGAGTTCCTGACTACCGGGCCGGATGCCGATTTATATAGCGGCAAGTTGGGCGTATTGCCCATCTTTGAAAAGCTTCGTCGTGAGAACTTGCCGGATTTACGTTTGGGTGTGCTTACCGGGAGTATTGTGATCATTCCACGTGATGCAATGTCCCTGATGCAAGAAAAATTGCAGGAAAGCGGAATAGGAGAGTTACCATCGTCAGTCTTGCCTTATGATGACCGATATGTGCGAATTACCCTGACAGATACGATCAGGGGGGCGGTAGTGAAGTATGTAACCGATATCTTCCAGGCAGGAGCCTTTGAGGTGCTGGTCGGCACCAAATCTTTGTTGGGCGAAGGTTGGGATGCTCCGGCACTGAATGCGTTGATACTTGCCAGTAGTGTCGGCTCTTTTGTCCTTTCCAATCAGATGCGTGGGCGGGCTATCCGAACGATGCGTGGCAACGGAGACAAGACCGGAAACATTTGGCATTTGGTCTGTGCAGACTTATCTTCGCCTACCGGTGGCGGAGATGTGGAGATGCTACGACGTAGGTTCAAGGGCTTTGTCGGGGTGTCTTTCCTGGAAGAGGGATGTATAGAAAACGGCATTCATCGTCTGGGCTTGCCCGATAATTACCTGGATTGGGATGTATTAAAGCAATTCAACGAGAAAACCCTTGCCCTTGCTGCCGATAGAGCGGGATTGAGAGAACGTTGGCGGGTAGGCTTGGAACGTGGTGTGAGCCTGATAGAAGAAATTAAAATGCCGGTGAAGGCAGAATATAAAAAGAAGGTGGAACATGTAAAAATGCTCTATCTCACCCGTACAATAGCTTGTCTGGTGGCAAGTTTATGCTCCGGCCTGGCTGCTTTCGGAATGGATTTTCTGCAAGCGTTATTCAAATCGCGTCCTCGTGCGATAGAAGATATTAAATTCCTGCTCCTGATTTTCGGTATTTTGGGGATTATCTATTTCGGGCGGCAGATGATTAAAGTGTTCAGGCTCTATCTGCACTATCGGGATATCACCAAAGACATCCGTAGTATAGGTGAGGCATTACTTCTATCGCTTATACGCATGGGGAGTATACAGACTTCGCCTGCTAAACTGTCCGTTTCTGTTCAGGAAGACTTTTCAGGCGGGATGTATTGCCATTTACGAGGTGGCACAAATTTTGAGAAGTCCATGTTTACAGAAGCCATGAGCGAAATTGTTTCTGTGATCGATAGCCCACGTTATCTGATACTTAGAAAAAGCCGCAGGCTGTTTTTTATCTCTCAAACCGATTACCATGCTGTGCCCGAAGTGTTGGGGCGCAAAAAAGAATCTTCAGCTTATTTTGCAGGGTGCTGGCAGAGGTTAGTGGGAGAAAATGAGTTGATATTTACCCGTTCGAAAGAAGGGCGTAAGATGCTGTTGAAAGCAAGGATGGAAGCGTTGTCCGCTTACTTTGCGGAGGATGTGGAAAGAGTAAGCAAGTGGAAATAAACTTGGTATTTCCACTTGCTCGACCGGTTTATTCGGTAATGGTGAGCTCCTTGATTAAATGGGATGCTCCGGCATACTTATCTATAATAAATAAGGTATAACGAATATCCACGCATGCGGCGCGTTGCGAAGCCGGACGGAAGGCGATATCGCCTGTCAAGCCTTCGTAGTTACGGTCGAAGCCGGTACCTATCAACTCTCCTTTGGCATTGAACACGGGACTGCCGGAATTGCCGCCGGTATTGTCGGTATCGACAATGAAACAAACGGGCATTTCGCCATTGGGCAGGGCGTAGCGTCCGTAGTCCTTGGCTTGGTAGAGTTGTTTCAGTTTGGCAGGAACCACAAACTCCCAGTTGTTAGGATCTTCTTTCTCCATCGCACCTTTCAGGGTGGTGTAGTAGTTATATTCCACGCCGTCGGCAGGAGCGTAGGGCAGTACTTTTCCGTAAGTCAGGCGCAGGGTGGAGTTGGCATCCGGATAGATGGGGATGCCGGCTTCCTGCTTCATGTCCATCATGCCGCGTACCCATGTTTTGTGGGCAAGGTCGTAGTTCTTGTTGGCATCCATCATGGCGATGGCGGTTTGCAGCAGGCCGTCGGTGATGGAGTATTTGAACAGAACCATCCAGTCGTTGCTGATTTTATAGAGACTGGGTTTACGGATAAACTTCTCGAAGTTCTCTTTGCTTCCGAAGATGGAGTACTTGAAACATGCGTCGATAAATGCGTCGCTATCTCCTTTGAACCGCTGGTCGATCACTTTGAAGATGCCGATGCGTTGGTCGGCGGGAATGTACTTCATATAGGTTTTCAACATTTCTTTGCCTACGATACGCTCTACTTCAGGGAAGGGCACAGAGGCAAAATATTCGTCGGCTAGCGCTTGAAGGCTGTCCGTGGCGGCTTTGATGGCTGTTTTATCTTTGCTTTTCAAAGCAGTCGCCAGGGCGGAGGTATTGGGAATGCGCATGAAATCGAGCCCCGTGACGAGTGCTTCCTGAATGGCTTGCTGATGATAGAGTGCCGGACGACGGTGTTGCACGATGCTGCGTATTTGGTCGAAGGCTTGCTGATAGCTATCATTGTTTTGCGAGCGTCCGCGGGCAAGGAGCTGTTCTTGCTGGGCACGTTTGGTATCCAGTACTTTCAGTCGGAGAAGACCTTCGTTCATGCCGATGGCGTTTTTCCAGTAATTGGCCGAGGAGGCGTATTTGCTGGCGTAGTGGATGCGCACGGCGTCATTCTGCAACATTTGCTCCATCAATGCCTTTTGGCGGGCGTCACGTACGTGGTGGCGCATGAAGTTGGTGGTCTGCATACGCTCTTCCACCTCGTCGGAAATCATATAACGCCAGTTACGTCCGGGGAAACCCATGATGAATGTAAAGTCGCCTTCACGATAACCGCTGAGGCTGATGGTGAGGTGTTTCTTGACTTTCAGGGGGACGTTGTCTTGGCTGTATTCGGCAGGCTTGCCATCCTTGTCGGCATAGATGCGGAAGATGGAGAAGTCGCCGGTATGGCGAGGCCACATCCAGTTGTCCGAGTCGGCACCGAATTTGCCGATGGAGGAGGGAGGGGCGCCTACCATGCGAATGTCGCTATAGGTGGTTTTTACAAACAAGTAATAGCGGTTTCCGCCGTAGAATGCCTTTAGTTCGAGCTTGCGGCCGGGTGTAAGGGCGATGCCTTCGGACTTGGCGAAGCGGTCGGCAACGGTCGTGAGGTATTTGGGGGAGAGGTAATTCGTCCCGTTAGGGTCGGCATCTGTTTTCAGTTGTTGGTTCACGTAGTCGGTCACGTCCAGTATTTGGTCGATGTAGGTGATGGTGAGCCCTTTGCAGGGCAACTCTTCCTGGCGGGACATCGCCCAAAAACCGTCTGTCAGGTAATCATGTTCTACGCTACTATGTTGCTGGATGGAGCCGTAGCCGCAGTGGTGGTTGGTCAGTACCAAGCCTTCGGCTGAAATAACTTCGCCGGTGCAACCGCCACCGAAGTGCACGACGGCATCTTTCAGTGCAATGCCATCGGGGTTATAGATTTGGTTGACGGGAATCAGCAGCCCCAGTTCCGTCATGGCTACTTCGTTCTGCTTTTGCAGGTCGGTGAGCATCCACATACCTTCGTCGGCATGTGCCGCCGAGAGTACGGATGTAAGGAATAATGATATTATTATCTTTTTCATTCAAAAGTGCTTTAGAAGGTGTTCTGAGAGGGGGAGATCTCAGTATACGACTGAGGTACCCTAAGTATACGACTGAGATACCCTAAGTCGTATACTGAGAGTACCTCAATCGTATAGTATCTTATTTAGATGTTCTTTTTTAATCAACTATGTCCATTTCTTTTATCAGATGTCCGCAGTTGCCCAGTTTGTCGAGAATGAAGAGTACGTAGCGGATATCGAGAGCGATACAACGTTGCAGGTTGTTGTTGAAGTTGATGTCGCCACTGAGTGACTCCCAGTTGCCGTCGAAAGCTGTACCGATGAGCTGGCCTTCGCCGTTGATAACGGGACTTCCGGAGTTACCGCCGGTAATATCGTTGGTGGTCAGGAAGCAAACCGGCATGGTGCCGTCTGCCATGGCGTAGCGTCCGAAGTCCTTGTTTTGGATCAGTTCTTTCAGCTTGGCGGGCACTACAAACTCACGGTCTTCGGGATTTTCTTTTTCAAGAATACCGTCTGTAGTGGTGTAGTACTTGTAGCTAACGGCATCGCGAGGACTGTAGGCTTTCACGTTACCGTAAGTGAGGCGCAGCGTGAAGTTGGCGTCCGGATAAGAAGGTACCGGCATTTTCATTTCGCCCAAGCCACGGATGTAGGCTTTGTGAAGCAACTCAAGACCATCTTCCAATGCGGCGTATTTCTTGCTTACTTCCTGCATCTTGAGGTTCTTGGAGCGTGAGTAAGCGGTTGCGGGGTCTTTCTCGATGGCCTTCACAGTGGGCTTTTTCAGGAATTTGTCCAGGTTTTCGCGATTGGACATGATGGAGTTGTCATACATATTGTCCACGTAAGCGTTGTAGTCTCCTTTGTATTCCTTCTGAATGGTTTGGTAGAAGTCGGGCAACTCGTCTGCGCTCAATGCTTTGGCAAGGGCGGGCAAGATGGCTTTGGCTACGGCACGGTCCACTTCATGGTCATAGTCCTTGTTGTGTATATCGTTGAAAGCATCTTCCAGTTGCTTCTTGGAGGCTTGCAACAGGGAGTCGTTTTTCTCTTCGAGTGCCTGCTTGATGTTGTCCATAATCATATAGGTACTGCCAAACTCGATGGCGCCGCGCAATGCTTCGTTGATGTAGTAAAGCTGGCGCAGGGCGGGGGTACTGTTTTCTACAATGGCGTCTATCTTCTCTACCACACCTTCGTACTCCGGCTTGCCTTTGGCAAACTCGGCATACTTCTTCTCGATTTCGGCCTTGGTGCCCAGCACGTCATTGTCTACAATGGCTTTGTTCATGCCGATTGAGTTCTTCCAATAGTTGCTGCTTCCGGCAAATTTGCTGGCATACTGGATGCGGGTTTTGTCACTGGCATCCATGTATTTGCGCAATACTTCGAGGCGAACACCACGCATATCGATCATTGCTTGGTTGGTGGCATTCATGCGTTGCTTCACTTCGCTTTGTGTCAAGTAACGTTCGGTGCTGCCGGGAAATCCCATAATCATGGCGTAATCGCCTTCATTCAAACCTTTGATGGAGATGGGCAGATACTTGGGCGTCTTCAAGGGCACGTTGTCCTTGCTGTATTCGGCAGGCTCGCCGTTTGCGTCGGCATAGATGCGGAAGATGGAGAAGTCACCCGTATGGCGGGGCCACATCCAGTTGTCCGTCTCGCCACCAAACTTTCCTACGGAAGAAGGGGGAGCGGCCACCATGCGCACATCGTTATAAACCTTATAGTAGAATAAGTAGAACTTGTTTCCGGCGTAGAAGGGCAACGCGCGTACTTCGATGCCCGGTTTTCCGTTCAGGTCACTCTTGGCAAGTTCTTCTTTAGCCAGTTTGCTGAGGAAAGGAGAGGTCAAAGCGGTTACTTCTGTGGCTTCGCCCGCTTTTATCTTACTGTTTACCAGGTCTGTGATATCTACAATACGATCGACGAAACGGAATTTCAATCCCGGAGTAGCCAATTCTTCATTTCGGTTCATGGCCCAGAAACCGTCAGTCAGATAATCGTGCTCCACGCTGCTGTGCTGCTGGATGGCGCCGTAACCACAGTGGTGGTTGGTAAGGATCAAGCCTTCCGGAGAGATGATTTCTCCTGTACAGCCGCCGCCAAAGATACCTACGGCATCTTTCAGCGATACGCCGCCGGGGTTGTATAGGTCGTCAGCTTCCAGCTTTAAACCTTGTTTTTTCATCATGTCGATGGAGTTCTGCTGCTTCATCAGTTGCAGTAACCACATGCCTTCGTCTGCATGTACCGAACAAACGGTCAGTGCGGCAGCCGCCGCAATCAAGTACTTTTTTACGTTCATGTATTTATTGTTAAATGATTAATATAAGTCTTTTATTTTTAAATTTTTGATAGACGAATGGCTTCCATAACATTGGCAGGCGGACGCTGATTCATCAATTCATTCTTCATGAAATCCATATACGGAGCTACATGCTTGAAGTATTTTCGATAGCCCGCGCACAGATAGTTAAGTCCCGGTTCTCCACTGTTGGTATGGGAAAAACGATTTTTGGGACATTCGCCATTACAGGCAAACAACCATTCGCATTCCCGGCATTGCGTGGGGAGTGACTGCTGCTTCATCAGTCCGAATGATTGTTGCTTTTCGCCGTACATCATCTCTACCAGCGTCTTCTGATAAATGTTACCTAACTTATACTCCGGAAAAACGAAGTGGTCGCAGGCATATACATCGCCGTTGAATTCTATAACCCCCGCATGACCACAGGTTTTTGCCATCGAGCAGACACCCGGTTGTTCACCTATCCAGTTGGCAAGGGTAGAGTCGAACAGTTGGATGTAATAGGTTCCAACATCCTGCTTGACCCATTCATCGAACAAGGCGCAAAGGAAATTTCCCCATTGTTCGGGGCTAACCGAGAAGTCTGCCAGTTCGGTACTCTTCTCCTTGTCTTTTAAGGAAGCAAGATGACGTCCGTCCTGATGCGGTGTAATGCGCTCCACTATGGGGGCAAATTGTATATAGTGGCAACCTATCTCCTTGAAGAAATTATAAAACTCCAAAGGATAGTCCGCATTAAAGTCATTCACAACTGCCATGCCGTTCCATTCCACACCATGCTTTTTCAGAAGATTGATTCCTTGCATTACCTTAATAAAGGACGGTTTACCGAGCTTGTTCTTCCGATAGGCATCGTGAAACTCCTGTGGCCCGTCAATAGAAACACCTACCAACCAGTTGTTTTCTTTAAAGAACTTGCACCATTCATCGGTCAGCATAGTGCCGTTGGTTTGTATGCAATTGTCTATCGTCCTGCCATTGGCGTACTTCTTCTGAAGCTCCATAGCGCGTTTGTAGAAAGCCAGCGGACGCATCAAAGTCTCTCCGCCATGCCACGTAAACAGAACTTGCGGCATGGTCTGCGAGTTGATGTATTCTTCGATAAACTTTTCCAGAAGCTCTTCGCTCATTACATGTTTGGGGTTATCCTTGTATAGTTTGGCCTTCTCCAGATAATAGCAGTAATCGCATGCCAGGTTGCATACAGCCCCTACGGGTTTCAGCATTACATAGAGAGGTTTAGCAAAGGGAGCGTAAGTTGACATGTATATATTTTCGATATTTATAATTTATAATTGTGCAAAAATACATAAACGCAATGAAAAATCCTTTCTTTCTATCGGGTTTATAAGGATTATTAATACCTTTGCTGCGTGTAATTCAAAAATAGTTTCCTGCATGATTAGAA
>JAEXAJ010000228.1 GCA_023458215.1 Bacteroidota bacterium | reverse complement strand
AAGTTATGAGTTATAAGTTATTAGCTTATAAGCATAACATACAAGCTCGTTTGTATCTGTTCAGGACGCTCGGTTTATTAAAAGTTTATCTTTACCTATATATATAAGTATTGACGGTTCTTTTTTTATACCCAAGAACATTACTACTTACATAGTTGTTCTTGCTCTTGTACTACTTGTATTGTTTATGTAAATCTGTTCAAAGATCGCTTCGTTTTCGTTGCTTTTTCTTTTCAGAAAGCGGATGCAAAGGTAAGAACTTTTAAGTATATCTTCCAAATTATTTTCGAAGTTTTTTTTATTTTTTCTTTTTACTCGTCGTCTCTCTTTGCGAAAGGGAGGCAAAAGAAAAAAGATTCTTTAAAGTTACCCGGAACACCGTTTCTTAATCAGTATGTCAACTTGTCGTTGCTCTTAACCTTTTAAAAGCGGGTGCAAAGGTAAAAACTTTAAGTTATATACTCCAAATTATTTCGAAGTTTTTTTTCATTTTTCTTTTTCTTACCGGACTTTACTAAGCAAAATACTAGCAAAGAAGAGAAAAATGATAGGGCTCTTACACCGTTTCCTGTCAGAATGTCAAACCAACGCTGCTCTCGTTCTCGAAAGCGGATGCAAAAGTAGGGCTTTTAATAACACACACCAAATATATCTATCTCTTTTTTCATATTTATTTCAAATTAAGTTGTAACTAACTGATAACTAAACATGTTTTATAGCAGGTTTTTTAAAGACAGAAAACAAAGAAGAACAAGGACACATTATTATATATGCGCGCGCAGGTAAGAGGATGCGAAAGGACGGAAAAACTAAGAACATGAATTAGTAGCACTATGTAACACTTAAAAAATAAGTTGAAGCATAACACCTGGAGATGCCTGAACTACACCTGCTCCGCTATTACTCCGCTATTTGTCTGCTTAGGATACCCTCTAGGCAGACAAATAGCGGAGCGGGTACAGTTCGGATACATCTCGGGTAGGACGAAAACTAAACCCCCATTTACGTACCAACTTTTTTTAAGTATTGCTAGGTTAACGCAAATTCGATGAAATTTGGAGAGTTGATTCATCCGAATAAAGTTTTATTTAATGACGAGGAAGCCGAATTGGCTCTTTGTTGTCAAGAGCAGATATACATAAGATTAACGAACGAGAGACTGAAGTCTCTTGTTTGGCGCTAGGAACGCATGATACGTTCCAGCCGAGCAAATAATCTGTTTACTCTAAACACATCATCGATTTGCCTTATTTAATAAAAAGACACCCGGACGTTCGTAGCGTCCGGGTGTCTCCTATATTTGTTCTAAGAAATACTTCTTATGCTTTTACACGACCAACGTAAGAACTGTCACGAGTGTCGATTTCAATTGTTTCGCCTTCGTTGATAAACAAAGGAACGCGTACAGTTGCTCCGGATTCTACAGTAGCAGGCTTCAGAGTGTTGGTTGCAGTATCACCTTTCAATCCCGGTTCAGTATAAGTAACCTTCATCTGAACTTTGATAGGCATATCGGCATAAAGAACAGTTTCGGTAGTAGCGTCTGACACCACTTCTAAAACCATACCTTCGAGCAGGAAGTCAACGCCGTTAATCAAGTCGTGTGCAATGGGGTGTTGGTCAAAAGTTTCCTGATTCATAAAGATATAATCTTCACCTTCTTTATATAAGAACTGGTAAGGGCGGCGTTCTACACGTACGTCTTCCAGCTTTTCACCGATGTTAAAGCGACGTTCCAGTACGTAACCGTTTACCACGTCTTTCAATTTGGTACGCATAAATGTGTTACCTTTTCCCGGCTTTACATGCAGGAAGTCAATACAGAAATACAACTTGCCGTCCATACGGATACAAGTCCCGATTTTAATGTCTTGGGAATTAATCATACTAATTTTCTTTATTATATATTATAGATGTAAGTCGCTTTAAATAAGCTTTGCGGGTGCAAAAGTAATGGAAATCAGTAAAAAACGCAAAAACTTTTAAGAGAAAAAGACTTAACTCTTGGATATTTTGAAAAAAGTACCTATTTTTGCAGCCCAATTACGTAGAATAATAACATAAAACAAGATATAGTAATGAAAAGAACATTTCAACCCTCTAACAGAAAGAGAAAAAACAAACACGGTTTCCGTGAAAGAATGGCAAGTGCTAATGGTCGTAGAGTATTGGCATCGCGCCGTGCAAAAGGCCGCAAGAAACTGACTGTTTCTGACGAATACAACGGAGTGAAGGCATAAGCCTGCTCTTTTTGTAGAAAAGATTAAGAAAACCGCAAGAGACTGAGAAGTTTCTTTGCGGTTTTTCTTTTGCTATTTATAAAAACTATGTGAACGCTGTGTTACTCTGTAGCGAAAATTGTATCTTTGCCTCAAAATAATGCTATCAGATTATGACAATAAAAGAGTTTTTTTCTTTCCGACAAAATAAATACTTCTGGGCGAACATCATCGCCATGGTCGTTGTGGTTTTCGTATTAATATTCGTTGTGCTGAAAGGCTTGGATATATATACCCGGCATGGCGAGGCAGTAGTTGTGCCCGATGTTAAAGGAATGGGAGTAGAAGAAGCTGAGAAAATCTTCCGCAATCATGGGCTGACTTGCATCGTTTCCGATTCCAGTTACGTTAAAACGTTGCCCGCCGGTTCCATTCTTGAATATAATCCGGCTGCCGGGCAGAAGGTGAAAGAAGGCCGTACGATCTATATTACAATCAATGCTCTCAATATTCCTTTGCAAACAGTCCCCGATGTAGCGGATAACAGTTCGCTGCGCCAAGCCGAGGCACGCATCTTGGCTGCCGGTTTCAAGCTTGCACAGATACAGTATGTAGCTGGAGAAAAGGATTGGGTATATGGCGTGAAGTATAAAGGCCGCCAATTATCTATTGGAGATAAAGTTCCCACAGGCTCTGTCCTTACCCTGATGGTGGGAAATGGCGGTGCACTTCAACAAGAAGCGGACTCCTTGGGGCTGGACTCTACTGAAGAGGTAGCAGAACCGGCAACTTCTGAAAAGTCAGCTTCAGATGAATCTTGGTTCTAATCCATCGACAATCAATAATTAAACGAACTTCAATCGTAAACAGAAAGATGATAGAAGAATTGCCGGAAGACATAGAGAATGATGAACTGGACGATGTAGAACCTATCGGCGATGAAGCGCAGCTTTACGAGCACTTCCGTGTGGTTGCAGATAGAGGGCAAGAGATGATACGGGTGGACAAATACTTGTTCGACCGATTGACGAACGCTTCCCGTAACCGCATTCAGAAGGCAGCCGATGCAGGTTTTGTAATGGCAAACGGCAAACCTGTAAAGAGCAGTTACAAAGTGAAACCGCTGGATATCATCACGGTAATGATGGATCGGCCGCGCTATGAAAACGAAGTTATTGCCGAAGACATTCCCCTGAACATTGTCTATGAGGACAAATACCTCATGATAGTAAACAAGCCTGCCGGACTGGTAGTACACCCCGGACACGGTAATTACCACGGTACACTTGTCAATGCCATAGCCTGGCACATGAAAGACAATCCCGATTACGATGCCAATGACCCGCATGTGGGACTTGTGCATCGCATAGACAAAGATACTTCCGGCCTTTTAGTCATAGCCAAGACCCCTGATGCCAAGACAAACCTCGGCAACCAGTTCTTCAACAAAACCACGAAACGCCGCTATCGTGCTTTAGTTTGGGGAAATGTAGAACAAGACGAAGGTACCATCATCGGCAATTTGGGTCGTAACCCCAAAGACCGTATGCAGATGACCGTTCTGCCCGACGATCAGGGCAAGCACGCCGTCACCCACTATCGGGTGCTGGAACGTCTGGGCTACGTCACTCTTGTGGAGTGCATCCTCGAAACAGGGCGCACCCACCAAATCCGTGTGCATATGAAGCACATCGGACATGTCCTTTTCAACGACGAACGCTATGGTGGACACGAAATTCTTCGCGGAACCCACTTTGCCAAATACAAACAATTTGTAAACAACTGCTTTGATACTTGTCCACGGCAGGCACTGCACGCCATGACGCTGGGGTTTGTACATCCCGCCACCGGCGAGGAAATGTACTTCACCTCGGAAATGCCCGACGACATGACCCAACTGATAGATAAGTGGAGAAGCTATATTAGTAACAGAGAATTAGAATGAAACGTACCATTGCCATTGTATGCGGGGGCGATACCTCCGAATTCGTAGTGTCATTGCGCAGTGCGCAGGGCATCTACTCTTTTATCGATAAAGAAAAATACAACCTTTACATTGTAGAGATGGAAGGACTCCGCTGGGAAGTGCGACTGCCCGACGAGAGCAAAGTTCCGGTAGACCGTAACGACTTCTCCTTCATGCTTGGCACTGAAAAGGTGAAGTTCGACTTTGCCTATATCACCATTCACGGTACCCCCGGTGAAGACGGTCGTTTGCAGGGGTACTTCGATATGCTGCACATCCCCTATTCTTGCTGCGGCGTACTTGCTGCCGCACTTACCTACGACAAGTTTGCTTGCAACCAATATCTCAAAGCCTTTGGAGTACGTATTGCCGAGTCTTTGTTGCTACGTCAGGGTCAAAGCGTTTCCGACGAAGACGTACTGGAAAAGATCGGTTTACCCTGTTTCATCAAACCCAGCTTGGGAGGTTCCAGCTTCGGCGTAACGAAAGTAAAAACGAAAGAGCAGATACAACCGGCCATTGCCAAAGCTTTTGAAGAGGCTCAAGAGGTATTAATAGAAGCTTTTATGGACGGAACGGAAATTACTTGCGGCTGCTATAAAACAAAAGATAAATCGGTAGTGTTCCCTATCACAGAAGTAGTGACACACAACGAGTACTTTGATTACGATGCCAAATACAACGGTCAGGTAGATGAAATCACCCCCGCCCGCATTGCCGACTCAGTCAGAGATCGTGTGCAAGCCCTTACTTCAGCCATTTATGATATTTTGGGAGCATACGGCATTATCCGCGTGGATTATATCATCACCGCCGGTGATAAAATCAACCTGCTGGAAGTGAATACCACCCCCGGCATGACCGCCACCAGTTTCATTCCGCAGCAAGTTCGTGCCGCCGGACTGGATATTAAAGATGTAATGACAGATATAATAGAAAACAGGTTTTAGTTATAAGTTATGAGTTATAAGTTATTACCGTGCGGTGTGATTGCGCAGCAAACTTATAACTCATAGCTTATAATTTATAACTAATAACTTATAACGAACATGGAATTTGATGAAATCCGTCCTTATCATGACGAGGAGCTTCCTCAAATATTTGAGGAACTGATTGCCGATCCGGCTTTTCAGGCTGTAACTACTACAGTGATGCCTGGAGTACCTTTTGAGATGATTGCGCAAAAGATGCGTGCCTGTAAAAGTAAGCTCGATTTCCAAAAAACCTTCTGCTACGGTCTTTTGTGGAAGATTGCTAAAGAAGCTTCCAATGGATTAACGCTCGACCATACGGCCTTAGAGGATAAGAAAGCGGCTTACACCTACATTTCCAATCATCGTGATATTATTCTGGACTCCGGTTTCCTGTCTATTCTTTTAGTAGATCAGGGAATGGATACTGTGGAAATTGCGATTGGTGATAATTTGCTGGTTTACCCTTGGATCAAGAAACTGGTACGTGTCAATAAGTCATTTATCGTTCAACGCGGGTTGCCGATGCGTCAGATGCTTGAGTCATCGGCACGTATGTCGCGCTATATGCACTATACGATTAAAGAGAAGAAGCAGTCTATTTGGATAGCCCAGCGTGAAGGGCGTGCCAAAGATTCCAATGACCTCACACAAGATAGCGTGCTGAAGATGTTGGCAATAGGCGGTGAAGGAGAAATCATCGACCGACTGATGGAGATGAATATTGCTCCGCTGGCTATTTCATACGAGTACGATCCTTGTGATTTCCTCAAAGCATGGGAGTTTCAGTTGAAGCGTGACATTCCTGAATATAAGAAGAGTACTGCGGATGATTTGAAAAGTATGCAAATCGGCCTCTTTGGATTTAAAGGACATGTACACTTCCAGGCTGCTACCTGTATCAACGACGCGTTGCAACAGATGGATCGTTCACTATCCAAACCGGAACTATTTTCCCGTATCTCCGCTGTGATAGACAAGCGTATTCATGCTAACTACCGTATCTATCCGAACAATTATATTGCGTGCGACCTTCTTGAGGGTAATGATATTTTCTCCCGGCATTATACAACCGAAGACAAGCAGCACTTCCTGGCATATCTTGAACAGCAGTTAGCACGTATTGAGATTCCCGATAAAGATACGGCTTTCCTGCGTGAGAAGATGTTACAAATGTATGCTAACCCTCTGAAGAACTATTTGGCAGCAACGAATGCCTGAATTTGTTATTCAGATTAAAAGAATATAGAGAATGATAAAAGCTAAGTATAACTGGTGTTTTTTGCCTTTATTGATCTGTTTACTGACGGCCTGCGGTGACGATGAATATCATTATCCGGATGTAAAACTGGAATACCTGACTGCTTTTTCGGATGAGAAAGGTGATTTAAAATCCATTTTGACCGACGAGGGAACGACCTATTCCATTGTAGCGGATGCCTCGAACATCCACATCAATGCGAATTCTTCAATTCGTATTGTTTCGAACTATGGCAAGATAGTGTCTCCCGATGGCACCGAGGGAGTAAAGTTGTATGCTTCGCTAAATGCAGTTTCGCCTTTGCCCATGCCCGCCGAAAAGTTCAAGGATGGGGTCAAGAAAGATCCGGCTGATATACTCGGTATCTGGATGGGGCTGAATTACCTGAACATAACATTGGAAGTAAAGGCACAAAATGGGAAACACCAGTTCGGCTTTATCGAAGACGAAGTTATCACAAATACCGAAACCGGGAAAAGTGAAGTGTACTTGACGCTTTACCATGATGCCGGCAACGATGTGCAAGCTTACACTCAACGAGCTTACCTCTCAGTGCCTCTGCAACAATATGCAGCAAACGAAATACGGTCGGTAACCATTCATTTCAGTTTACTTACCTATTCCGGCAAGGTTACTACCTATACTTTTGATTACGTTCCTTTTATAAAATGAAATGCCTTATGAAGACATTATTTGCAAGTATTTGCCTTTTCTTTTCGGCACTTTTCTCCTGTCAGCAGAAAGCAGGGAACTTTAAGTCTGTTCCGGTAGATGAGTTTGCTGCACTGATAGCCGATCCGGATATACAACGTCTGGATGTTCGTACTGTGGCCGAATACTCTGAAGGACATATTCCCGGCAGCATTAATATCAATGTACTCGATAAGGAGTTTGAAGCGATGGCCGATTCAACTTTACAAAAAGACAGACCGGTAGCTGTTTACTGCCGTAGTGGTAAACGTAGTAAAAAGGCTGCGGCCATCCTCAGCGAAAAAGGATATGAAGTCTATGACCTTGACAACGGCTTCAATGCTTGGCAGGAAGCAGGTAAGGAAACCGATAAATAAATCCTATTTCCAAAGCAATACATCCACTTCCGCACCTATACTGAAATGGTGCAGATAGAGATTTTTATGTCCCGTGGTCGAAACAAGTTGATTGGCTGTGCGGGTATAGTAGGTGTAATTTCCCCTGCCTCTGCCCATATTGTAATTCAAATACAGTTTCACTCCTAAGTTATTCTCCATGCTGTGCATGAGATACGCGCTAAAATCCAGGTTAGCTACCGGATGTGCTTGGCAGCGAATGAGCGGGGTGCTTTCTTCTTCGCCTTCATATTTTGCATTGATGCGGTATGATCCTGTCCATCCGATACCTGGCATGATGCTTCCACCTGCATGCAAACCGTGTACTATCCGATAGTCGTACATGATGCCCGCCATGAGCCCGGCATAGGTCATGGCACGAGTTTCTGTTCCTTGAATGGAAGATTCCAGTTCAGGATGTTGTTTGAAGAACCGGGTACTTTCCAACTGTGCAGTCACTTGATTCAAAGAGAGTTTTCCCGTTACCCCCAATTGCGATGAAAGAACCAACCACCGTTCAGGCTGGTCATAACTCCGCCTTTTCCTTCTATTTCTATACCTTCAGACAGGTGTACTTCTCTTTCACCTACCCCATATCCCATTTGCAGACCGAAGAATGAATATCGTTCTGTTTCGGGAGTGCCTCGCTTTGGCTGCCTTATGATACCCTTGTTTTTAAAAATAAGGTCTGCTATATAATAGCCGAACTCTGTAGATAGAATACCGATACCTGCTCCCGTCAACACATCGGAAAACCAATGCTTGTTATTCAATTGTCGGCTGAGAGCGGTAGCAGTGGCGAGGGAGTAACCTGCAATACTGTATAACGGGCTACGAGTGAGTCCATATTCTTTGTGCAGCATAGTGGCTAGCATAAAAGCCGTGGCTGTATGTCCCGACGGGAAAGAATGATTATTGCTATGGTCGGGACGTACTTTGTGTACGGACTGCTTCAAACTATTCACAGTAAGAGCCATGATTCCGGCGGATATGGCATCAGAAGTCAGCATTCGCCCCCACGAACTTCTACCTTCTACGCCTGCAGCTTTTAGTCCTAACATCAAGACTCCCGGACTGTATTGCAGGTAATCATCGTAGTGAAATCGGAATCGAGGAATGTAAGAGTTGCGCATATTGCTGAAATCTTTGTCTTTGGTACTGGCAATACTACCGATAACAATAAGTGGTACGGCAATATGAGTCATACGGTAGAAGCGACTTTGAAAGAAATCATGCTTACGGGCAAGAGTATCCGGGAAGGATGACGGGCTGGAAAATAAATGATTGTTGTTCTGTGCCGTTACTGAACATAGAAAGAGACTTATAAAGAGAAAGGTTACAATGGTTCGTAGTGGTTTCATACTATAAAGGTAAACAAGCCGCCGGAAAGAAAGGTTGCATTACTTGCTTCCCTTTGACCGGCGGTATGGTATATTGGAAAACTATTTCAAACCTTCAATCAACTGTTTCAACACTACAGTTGCTGATATCTCGCGGTTAGCGGCTTCGGGAATTACGATGGATTGCGGGCTTTCAATAACGTCGTCCGTTACAATCATATTGCGGCGTACCGGCAGGCAGTGCATGAAATAGGCGTTATTGGTAACTGCCATTTGACGGTCGCTTACTGTCCATTCACGGTCTTTGCTCAAGATTTGTCCGTAGTTATCTCCTGTATAGGCAGCCCAGTTCTTGGCATAAACAAAGTCAGCACCTTCAAAGGCTTTCATTTGGTCGTATTCTACACGTGCATTTCCCACGAATTTCGGATCAAGTTCATAACCTTCGGGATGCGTAATCACGAAATCATAATCCGTTGCATTCATCCATTCGGCAAAAGAGTTCGGCACAGCTTGCGGCAATGGGCGGGGATGCGGTGCCCAAGTCATGACCACTTTGGGACGGGCTGTCTTTTTGTACTCCTCAATGGTGATAAGGTCGGCGAAACTCTGTAAAGGGTGACGTGTAGCCGCTTCCATAGAGAATACAGGACGACCGGAATACTTGATGAACTCATTCAGTATCACTTCATTGTAATCATATTCTTTGTTCTCAAAACGGGCAAAAGAACGCACGCCGATCACGTCGCAATAGCAACCCATCACAGGAATCGCTTCCAACAGATGTTCGGGTTTGTCGCCGTCCATAATGACGCCACGTTCGGTTTCCAGTTTCCAGGCGCCTTGGTTGATATCAAGCACCATTACGTTCATGCCTAGATTTAAGGCTGCTTTCTGGGTACTGAGGCGGGTACGCAGACTGGAGTTAAAGAAAATCATCATCAACGTCTTGTTGCGTCCCAGTTCCACATATTTGAAACGGTCTTTCTTAATCTCGAATGCTTCGTCCAGTGCAGACTTCAGGTTACCAATGTCCTGCACGCAAGTAAATTTCTTCATATTCACTGTTCTTTTAGTGTATCTATACAGTGGCAAAGATAATGCAAACTGAGTGCAGAATAAAATGAACGTGTTCATTTTTTATGCTGAAGTGCAAGCTTATCTTCGCCTTGGGCAAAGATAAAGATTAAATGTGAAATACAAATAAATTTGCTTCTGCTTTCGGTTTGTGCTATCTTTGCCCTCCATAAATCTAATACAGACTATAATGAAAAAGACGATTCTACTTGCCTGCCTGCTGACGGGAGGAATGACAACTGCGATGTCGCAAGAACCGCTGATACGTCCTGAAGAGGGGCGAACCCTGCTGGAACGCGTCACCAAAGACGGAAAATCCATAGCTTCCAGTAGCATGAACCTCCAATTCTATACATCGGCTGCCGCCTACCTCACCGATGGAAAGCTGGATGAAGCCGCATTCAAGATCAATGCCGTCCGTTTGGAAATTCTAGGTTCTTTTGGCAAGGACTTTTCTTATCATTTTCGCCAATCTTACAACAAATACAGCAATCCGCATGTGCTCGACAATGTGTCGTCTTCCGTAGAATGCGCTCTTGTGAATTGGAATATGAATAAACGTTTCACGCTGACTGTAGGCAAACAAGCCATTCAGCTGGGTGGATACGAGTATTGGGTAAATGCCATTAAAGTACGTGAGTTCAGCGACTTCAACAACAATGTGGCGTGCTACCAAGCGGGCGTGAACGGCGCTATCCAATTATCCCCCACGCAGCAATTGAATTTGCAGGTAGTGAACAACCGGAGTGGAGATGAGGATGAAACTTTTCTTTATGGACGACCGGAAGGAGTGGGCAAGGTGAAGGTGCCCATGCTCTCCACTGCCAACTGGGACGGCTATTTCTTTGACCGTGGCTTGAACCTACGCTATTCCGCATCTTGGGGACAGCTTGCCGAGAATCGGAACATACTCTATCTTACTGCCGGAAACGTATGGGAGAAAGGCCCGGTAGTAGCTTACGTGGACTTCATGTATTCGCGTGAGGGGATAGACAGCAAAGGACTTCTCAGCGAACTTTCCGCCAACCGACCCGAAGGAGGCGTCACCGCCCAGCACGTATCCTACTTTACTACAATAGCCAATTTTGACTACCGCATCCATCCCCAATGGAATGTTTATATGAAAGGCGCTTACGAAACGGGCAGCGTTTACAAAGCAAACGGTCCTTACGAGGAAGGCCTTTACCGCCGTACTTGGAATGTGCAGGCTTGCGCCGAATATTTCCCAATGAAAAACAGCGAACTGCTCATCTTCCTACACCTCTTACATAAGTACCATGGCTTGACAAAACGCGCCAGAGCCCTTGGTACGGAAGATTACAGTTCGCAACGTATTTCATTGGGATTGGTATATACGATACCGGTATTTTGATTCTCAATCACCCCCTCGTTTGTCCCGTTCCCTCCACAATCCACTTATAGGTAGTGATTTCTTCGAGGGCCATCGGACCACGAGCATGCAGTTTCTGCGTGCTGATACCGATTTCGGCGCCTAGTCCGAATTGGGCTCCGTCGGTAAAAGAAGTCGGTGCATTGACATACACACAAGCGGCGTCCACCTCACGGCAGAACCATTCGGCATGTTCTTTATCTTCTGTGATGATACATTCACTATGCTTGGAACTGTACTGCTGTATGTGTGTCATAGCTTCACCGATGGACATGACGGTTTTGACTGCCATCTTGTAATCCAAGAATTCCTTGCCGTAACAATCTTCAGTGGAGAGTTGCAATAGTTCGGCAGGATATTCGCCTTCTAAAGCGCTGTAGGCCGGTTGGTCGGCATAAATAACTACATTCTGCTGCTGTAATGGTTTGCAGAGCCGGGGCAAATCGTGCAGTCGGTCGAAGTCTATAATCAAACAATCCAGGGCATTACACACACTGACACGGCGCACCTTTGCGTTATGAATGATAGGAGCTGCTATATTCACATCGCCATAGCGGTCGAAAAATGTATGGCAGACTCCTGCACCTGTTTCGATAACCGGAATGGTAGCGTTCTGGCGCACAAAGTTGATGAGGTTGCTGCTGCCACGAGGAATTAGCAAATCGACATAACCGTATGCATGCAGCAATTCGGTGGTTGCTTCACGGTCGGCAGGGAGCAGCTCCACAATATGCGTGTCCACTTTGAAGAGCTTCAGCACTTCGTGTATGACGCTGACGATGGCACGGTTTGAGAAGTCGGCATCGCTGCCCCCTTTCAGTATGCAGGCATTGCCACTTTTCAGGCAGAGTGAAAACACATCGAAACTGACATTAGGACGGGCTTCATAAATAATGCCTATCACACCGAAAGGCACACTTACTCTTCTTATTCTCAATCCATTGGGCAGCGTGTTCTCTTTCAGAATCCGTCCCAGCGGCGAAGGTAGTGTAGCTACGTTGCGGATGTCCGCAGCAATACCTTCGAGGCGCGACTTAGTAAGTTTCAGGCGGTCGTATTTAGGATTTGCAGGATCCATACGCTCCAGGTCTTTTTGATTCTCGCTAAGGATAAAGTCGGCTTTGTCCATAGCGGCGTCGGCAACCGCCAGTAGTATCCCATTGATCTCTTTGTCATTCAAAGCCAGGAGCTTGCGACTTGCATCCTGTACAGCGACAAATGTTTTGTTTAAGTCCATCATCATGTGGCGTGTCTATTAATTGTTCGGCAAAGTTAGTGATTTAATTAAGAAGCTATTATTTTATTCTATATAGAGGTAGTCATAGTGTACCACAGGCTTCTTCCCGTGTTTACCTATTGCCTCGCGTGCCTGCACGGAGTCACAGTTCGCTTTTCCTACACCGATGGGATTGCCCTCGAAGTCGATGATACGAACGATATCATCTTTTTCAAATTCACCTTCAATGGCGGTGATACCAACCGGCAAGATGCTGACAGCTTTATCAGAAGCCAGTACCAATGTGGCTTGTTCATTAATGTGCAACTCGCCTTTGGCAAAACCTTCACTATGCGCAATCCACTTCTTGACGCTGGAAACCGGTTCTGCCGAAGGGGTAAAGCGAGTATATTTTAATGAAGAATGAAGAATGAAGGATGAAGAATTGGCTGCGCTATCAGGCTGCGTAGTATTCTTCATTCCTCGTTCTTCATTTTTCATTCTTAGTTCTTCGCACTTGATTAAGTCAATCAGGATATTGTCACGCTTGCCGTTGGCAATGATGACGGTGATTCCTTCGTCGGCAACTTTGCGGGCAATGTTGGTCTTGGTAAGCATACCACCTCGCCCGAAACTCGACTTGGAAGTCTGTATATAAGAAGAAAGGTCTTTGCCTTGCCCTATCTCGCGAATTACTTCTGAGGATGGATCGGCAGGAGAACCATTGTATATGCCGTCGATATTACTGAGAATGATTAAAGCTTGCGCATCCATCATGGAAGCAATAAGTCCGGATAGTTCGTCATTGTCAGTAAACATGAGTTCGCTCACGGAGATGGTATCATTTTCATTCACAATGGGAATAACACCGTTTTCAAGCATCACGGTCATGCAATTCTTTTGATTGAGATAGTGGCGGCGAGTGCCGAAGTTCTCCTTCATGGTGAGTACTTGCCCTACCGGGATGCCATGTTCACGAAATAATTCATAATAGCGGTTGATAAGTTTGGCTTGTCCTACGGCAGAGAAAAGTTGGCGTTGATCTACACTATCCAGTTTCTTGGTGGGATGCACTTCGCTCCTACCCGAAGCCACAGCTCCGGAGGAAACGAGGATTATTTCTACGCCGTTTCTATGTAGCTCGGCAATCTGGTCTACAAGGGCGGACATACGTGTTACGTCCAATGTGCCATCACGGCGTGTCAATACATTGCTGCCTACCTTGACAGCAATTCTCGTGAGTTGTTGTTCCATATTTGTGTATAGCCCGAAGTGGGCTGATTAATCTCCGTCATTATTCTTCTCGTATGCACGAACCACCTCCATAGCAGGCTCATAATCCTTCTCATTGACCCATACGGATACGTCTACAACATTGGCGGGCAAAGTGAGGTTCACAATCATCGCATCCTTAGTGGTAGCTTGGATATCATTGTCTCCGAGCATCGTTCTTACCAGTTCGGCTTCCCACAACGATCCTTTGTATACTTCTATGAGTTTAGTTTTATCTTCTTCCATAATGGTATGAATTTAGAGGTTTCTGTATGACAAATATAACACTTTGTTTTGAATTGGCTATTTTATTCTACAAAATAAAGATAAACCTTCATCTTTATCTTCGCTGTTAGGGTTCCAGTGAGATTCTCTTTACAGTAACCTCTTCGTTCAGAAAAGTAGATGCAGATTCAATAAACTTGTCTTCGGCTTCGGTAGTGCAATAGATGCAGTTTCCGCCTTTCGTACAGTTTTCGTCTATTTCAGTATGCCGGTGCAGGTAATCTTTCAAACTGGCGGCTACCAATTCACCTTGCGCAACAGTGGTAATACCTGCGGGCATATATTGCTGAATTTTAGGCAACAACAATGGATAATGAGTACACCCCAAGATTACAGTATCGATCTGTTTATCTTTGGCAAGTAGCTCGTCAATGTATTTTCGGATAAAATAATCTGTACCTGCGCCCTGCGCTTCGTTGTTTTCTACCAGTGGCACCCATAGGGGACAAGCTTCTCCACTGACCTGTATATCGGGAAAGAGCTTGTGTACTTCCAATGGATAGGATTCTGATTTGATAGTGCCTGCCGTGGCAAGCACTCCGATGTGGCGGCTTTGGGTGATGTTGCCGATACTTTCTACCGTAGGACGGATCACGCCAAGTACGCGCCGGTTGGGGTCAAGCCGGGGAAGGTCATTTATTTGTATGCTACGGAGTGCCTTTGCCGATGCAGTATTGCAAGCCAAAATCACAAGATGGCAACCCATCTCGAACAGCTTGGTGACTGCCTGCAAAGTAAATTCATATACAATATCAAACGAACGGGTACCATACGGAGTGCGCGCGTTATCGCCTAAATAGATATAATCGTATTGGGGAAGCGCTTCCCGTATCTTACTCAAAATGGTCAGGCCACCGTAACCGGAATCAAACACTCCGATAGGACCTGGGGCAGAAGGTAATAGTTGCTTCATACTTCTAAAAGAATTATGTACTCTGCAAAGATAAAGCAAACCGAGGTCAGAATAAAATAAACTTGTTCATTTTTTATGCAAAGGTGCAGCTTATCTTCGATTTTAATCAAAGATAAAGAAAAGCAATAGGAACCTAAATAAAAAGGCACGGACAATACTGCCCGCGCCTTTTTATTTAGGTTCACTTTTAGTGGCTTCCTTATTTGATGCCTAACTGAGTCTTAACTTTAGCAGTTACATCAGTGCTTTGTGTACTTACGTAAGGTATCGGAGTACGAGCCAAGTCGAAGATGTAAATAGCACCTTCTGCCTTACCTACTGCCTGAATGGCTTCATCCAATTTCTTATAGATGGGAGTCATTGCGTCTTGCTGTGCCTTTTGCATAGCCTGGTAAGCTTCCTGTTGGAATTGTTCCTGACGTTGAGCCATATCGTTCAATTCTTTCTGACGTCTTTCAGAAATATTTTTCGGCAAAGAATCTTGTTGAGCAAGGAATTCCTGATACTTCTTGGTAAATTCTTCCTGAGTGCGTTGCATTTCTTCCTGGTATTTCTTAGACATAGCGTCCAAGTCAGCTTGCGCTTTAGTAAATTCAGGCATAACAGCGATTACCTCTTGAGAATTCATGTGAGCAAATTTTGCTTGTGCCATCACTCCCAAGGGGAGGACAAACATAATTACGAAAAGTGCGATTTTTTTAAGCATAATGTTTATTATTTATTTGAATGATTATTCTGTTGCGGTGCAAATGTATGAAATTAATTTGAATATCCTAACCTGGCAAGTACTTCATTACTGATATCTATACTCGGCGATGCAAAAATTATGCTTGAAGCAGAAGCACGATCCACTACTACGGCATATCCTTTTTCTGTTGCAATCTCTTTCACTACATCGTATATATCATCTTGAATGGGCTGCATCAAGCTTTCACGCTTTTTGTATAATTCGCCTTCCGGGCCAAAGTAATTACGACGCAGTTCCGACACAGATTTCTCTTTCGCAACAATCTCTTCTTCTTTCTTTCCTCTTTGCGTGTCAGAAAGGGAGGCTATCTGAGACTGATAGTTCTTGTACATAGTCTTAGCTTCTTCGGCAAGTTTTTCAACTTCGCTTTGCCATTTTTTGGAAGCTTGAGCCAGTTCTTCGTTTGCACGGTCGTATGCAGGAATATTCTTCAGGATATATTCCATGTCAATCAAGGCAAACTTTTGCGCATTTGCTGTCATGCCTACGGCCAACAGCAGAAACATTAATAAAACAGTCTTTCTCATCATAACGTCTGGTTTTTGTGAAACGAATTAGAATTCTTGACCTAAGATAAAGTGGAATTGACTACCACCATAACCTGATCGTCCAAATACTTTGTCGAAACCGTAAGCCCAGTCAATACCCATCATACCAATCATCGGAAGGAAGATGCGGACACCGACACCGGCAGAACGCTTCAACTCGAACGGATTGAACTTGTTCACATCGTGCCAAGCGTTACCTGCTTCGACGAATGTTAACGCATAAATACTGGTACTTGTTTCCAACATCAACGGATATCTTAATTCCAAACCGAGACGGGTGTAAGCATAACCTTCAGAACCGTACGGGGTCAATGAACTATTTTCGTAACCACGAAGTGCAATACTTTCCGTAGCATAGCTGGAATAACCGGTCATACCGTCACCACCTACATCGAATGTCTCGAACGGAGACTTCTTATATTTGTTGTAGTGTCCCAACAAACCGAATTCTACACGGCCCATCAATACCGGAGTACGTTTTACGGTAATAGGATCCATTAATGGGATATAAACTTTAGATTTGAATTTCCACTTGTGGTATTCAATCCATTTGTGCATCTTGTTCATGTCGTCCTGATTGCTGGTGCTGTACTTGCTGTAGTCTTTACCGTCAAACAGTGAGTAAGGAGGCGTAATTTGTGCAGACAACGAGAATTCAGAACCTTGACGCGGATAAATCGGGTTGTCAATAGAACTACGAGACAAGGTCAAGTTCAAGCTCAGGTTATTACACTTACCGTTGGTTACGGGGAAATATTGCCAGTCGCTCAGGATATAACGTTGGTATGACAGCTCGGCAGTAAACTGGAAGTAGTCATCCGGCCATTTCAGACGCTTACCGAACATTACAGCAAGACCATACATCTGAATAGACTTATCAGGGTCGTAATAATTTTCGTAGCTATTATAGTTACCGTAGTTATACTGTCCATAACCATACATACCGCTGTAATAGCTGTTGTAATAGTTGTTCATGTATGCCGAGTTGTAATAACGGCTACTGATATCGGTCTGTCTGGAATAAAATGCTGATACGGAGAACGCATTCGGGCGTTTGCCGCCAAACCACGGATCATAGAAAGAGATACTATAAGATTGGTAGTATTTAGCGTTGGTCTGACCACTTACTGTTAATGTCTGACCGTCACCTTGCGGTAAAATGCCACGGTAGTTCTCACCCGGATGCAGCAAGTTGGCTAGAGAGAAGTTAGTGAACTTCAAACTTAACTTACCGATGATACCCGTTTGTCCCCAACCTGCCGAGAATTCTACCTGGTCGTTAGCTTTGGAAACGAGGTCGTAGCCAATATCAACTGTACCGTCTTCCGGTCTGGGTTGGATATCCGGTTTGATCTGTTCAGGGTCGAAGTGTCCCATCTGCTGGATTTCACGCATAGAACGCATCAAGTCTTCACGACTGAACAACTCACCCGGACGGGTACGGAGTTCACGACGCACTACGTTTTCATACAAACGGTCGTTACCATTGATACTTACTTTGTTGATGGTAGCTTGGCGACCTTCGAAGATACGCATTTCAAGGTCAATAGAGTCACCTACAATGTTTACTTCCACCGGTTCGAGGCTATAGAACAAGTAACCGTTGTTGTAGTACAGGTTACCGATAGCGTCATCATCAGTAGAGGTACGTTCGGTCAGTAATTTTTGGTTGTAAACATCCCCTTTCTTCATACGAAGCATGAAGTTCAATTGTTCCGAAGGATACAAGGTATTACCTACCCAGGTTACATTGCGAAGGTAATATTTCTGTCCTTCATCAATTTGCATGAAGATATCCACAGTACGGTCATCGTATGGCTTGATACTATCTTTCACGATCATAGCATCACGGTAACCTAACTCGTTATACTTATCAATAATCAGTTGCTTGTCTTCTTCGTATTTCTCTTCGATGAACTTCTTGGTACGGAAAAGATTGAGTAACTTATTCTTCTCATTCGTCTTCTTCATCACACGTTTCAGCTTCTTGGTTGTGATAGCCTCGTTGCCTACAATGGTGATTTCATGTACTTTTACTTTCTCCTTCTTGTCAATGTTGATATCGACAAACACCTGATTATCCTTAGATGTATCATCCTTTTGGGTAATGATTACTTCTGCGTTCTTGAAACCTTTGTCGTCAAAATAGCGTTTAATCAGAGTCTTGGCACGGTCTATCAAGTTAGGAGTAATTTGACCGCCTTTTATCACACCGATCTTGTTTTCCAAGTCTTCACGCTCAGACTTTTTCACTCCATGAAAACGAATTTCAGAGACACGCGGACGCATGGTAAGGCGGATAGTCAACCATATTTGATCGCCCTCTATCTTGTCTGCGGTAATTTCAACGTCCGAAAACAAGCCGTGTCGCCAGTAGCGCTTACAAGCTTGAGTAATTTCGTCACCCGGCACAGTGATGGTTTGCCCTTTTGACAAACCGGAGAGTCCGATAATTACATAGTCCTCATAGTTCTGGGCTCCTTCCACTTTGATGTCTGCTATTTCATACTTCTTAGGTGTACCCGAATAGAGGATGACCGGTTTCTCGGTTTCATCGGTGTTGTTTGCGTCCTGTGCAGCAGTAGTCAGTACACAGCCGAAAAGGCAGATAAACGTTACGAATATGGAGAAAATACGATAATGCATTATATTATGAATTACAAATTACAAGTTATGTGTTATCTTATTTATTACTTATTTTCAAATAGGCGTTCAACTAATCTGTTCACTGGTTTTGCCAAACCTACGTTCACGCTTCTGGTAGTCGAGAATTGCTTTGCAAAGCTCTTCTTCGCGGAAGTCGGGCCAGTAAGTATCACAGAAATACAGCTCAGAATATGCACATTGCCAAAGCAGATAATTGCTCAGGCGAATCTCACCTCCGGTGCGTATAAGCAGATCGGGGTCAGGCATAAAATTAGTAGTCAGGTGTTGTGAAATCAACTCGCTACTTATTTGTTCGGGACTTAATTTCCCTTGTTGTACCAGAATTGCTAATTGTCGGGTAGCTTCCGTTAACTCCCATTGGGAAGAATAACTGAGTGCAAGCACCAGACACATTCCCGTGTTATGTGAAGTATGTTCGATGCAAGCATTTAATCGCTGCTGAACATGCGCCGGTAACTTTTCAATATCTCCAATCACACGAAAACTGATATTGTTCTTCATAAACGTCTCCTCCTCGATAGAGTCGAAGAGCAAGCCCATGAGGGCGGCTACTTCGTTGGAAGGACGATTCCAGTTTTCGGTAGAGAACGTGTATAAAGTCAGATACTTGATGCCTAACCTGGCAGCTTCTTCCGCAATAACATGCACAGTTTCTGCACCGACCTGATGTCCATAACTGCGTTCATGTCCGCGTTGCTTGGCCCACCGTCCGTTACCGTCCATGATAATTGCTACATGCCGGGGTATCCGATCCAAATCAATTTGTTCTTTGTATAGCATCTCTTTTAGTTGAATGTTGATGTCATTCCGCTATTTAAATCCCAATCTGTTGAGACGACCACGCCATACTTCATTCTTAGTATTGTTGCCGCCAAATACAATCCATATATAGTTGTTCTTATCTACCGTCATAGAATAAGAACCCTTGTTCTTGAACTCCTCAGGTAATAAGAATTTCTTCTCAACCTTTTGCCATGCTATACCTGCAATAGAAGAGTATATGGCATCGAGTTTTCCACCGAAGCAATAGAACATGCCCCCATAATACAAAATAGAAGGATTTTCCATTCCGGGACAGAATGACCCAGTAGCATTGCTCAATTCAGCCCAACCATTTCCGTTCATAGAGAACCAGGGAGTTGTAATCTTGCTTACTGCTTGCGGCATACCGACTGCTAATACCTTATCTACGCCATTAGCAGTAGTAAGTGCAGTGTAATAGATGTTTTCCGTTGGGAACCCATCCCCTACCGCTTCTCTTGTTTCCCACATCAATCCGTCTGTAGTAGTACAGAAATAGCGTTTCTTTTGGCTATCTTCTTGAATACCCACTAAAGTAGCAGACATATTGCCCAAATCGTTCTTTGGGAAAGTAGCAACGAGAGACACTACATTATTACTCAGCCCATTCATTTTATCCCACGTAATACCGTTCGAAGATGAATACACATCACCACTTTCAGTTGCCATGTAAAGTTTCTCCTGGAAATTGATTACGGATGTCAGTTTGGCATCTGTCGGCAAGGTAGAGATGGCCGCTTGGGTCCAATTGTAATGACGAGGTTCTATTGATGTCTTGTAGACAACGGTATTAGAGGTATAAACCAACAACTCACTATTCAAGATGACTGATCTTTGTGGTTTCGTAGTAACGGTATTTGAGAACACATCGCCTTCGACTGCCATGTTTCTCCAAACTAATGAATCGGGGTCTTGCAAATGCACTCTTACGTCCAGGTAATATTTACGGCTGCTAGTTCCATCCGCTGCATGTACTATAAATTCCATACCTGACTGTCCGGGTTTGTTTACGGCAGGCCTTACGTCAATGGAATCACTCATTTTGAACAAAGTGTCGGTAGGAGAACCGGCAGTTATCCAGCCCGTTACAGAAAATGTATCTACCAATATACGTCCAAGAACACTATCGACATTAGCGCCCACCGGCATTGAATCCTTGTTATAGATTAATCTGTTAAGTTGGTCAATCGAAAATTTGTAATGTTTGCCAAATACGGAGTCAAGACCAAAGGCATGTACAGTAGCATCGGAGCTATATTCGGCATTGTTGTCGGAATCCAGGCATGAGCTCATGGCTATTGACACAATCAGAAAACTCACAATAACTGATAAAAACTTTATTCTCATTTGAAAGTTAGTGTTTATTTACAAGTTGCAAAAATAGGAACATTTTTTTCTATAAACCGCATTGCGGGGAAGTTTTATATAAAATTATAGATAATACACCCCATTTTCTCGATAAAAAAGCCCAAAAATGAGGCTATTGGCTGTTTCTTTCGGCGATGTAATGTCGAAAACTCCTGCCGAAAGATTGTTCAACGTCATAAGGAATTTTATCGCTGATTTCAGGTGATTTAACACCGGAATGAAGCAATACGGGTGATTCTTCCACAAATATTTCATCCCATAAATCTGCATCTATGAAAGATTGCAATAACAAGCTTCCCCCTTCTACAAGCAGTGATTGTAATCCGCGAGAGTATAAAGTTGCCATTATGTGAGGCAAAATATCTTGCTGAAAATCGACAGTGAGATATTCTATATTGGATTCCGACTTTTGTGCAGCTTCGGTGAATACGAGAGTAGAAGTAGTTCCATCAAATAAATGTAAGCTCGCAGGCAGGCTCAAAGTCCGATCAATAACGATACGGACAGGTGAATGTCCATACCAATGGCGCACATTCAGGCTTGGATTATCTAATGCCGCTGTATGAGTACCTACCATGATAGCACTGTGCTCCGCGCGTTTTTTGTGCACCAGCATAGAGGTGAGTGAGGTAGAAAGAATGACCGGATTTCCTTCAGTGCGACATACGTCTATGAATTTATCCGCAGATTCCGCCCATTTCAGTGTGACATAAGGGCGCCGTTGTGTATGAAAAGTGATAAATCTACGAATAAGAGCCCTGCATTCCTTTTCCAGTACTCCCACAATTACTTCACGGCCCGCATCTTTCAACTTTTGGATACCTCGTCCCGCCACTTTCGAGAAAGGGTCTTGGCACCCGATGACAATACGGGGAATCTGTTTCTCAATAATCAGGTCTGCACAAGGCGGCGTCTTGCCATAGTGCGAACAGGGTTCCAAAGTAACATAAATCGTAGAGCGTTTGAGTAATGATTCGTCTTTTACAGAACGAATTGCGTTGACTTCGGCATGCGCTTCTCCGCAACGTATGTGGTAACCTTCACCAATTATCTTTCCGTCACAAACGATGACTGCCCCTACCATTGGATTAGGTGCAACGTTGCATTGTCCGTTTTGAGCCAATTGGATGCTGCGCCGCATGTATTTCTCTTCTTCAAAATATCTTTTTGTCATTATCAAAATATATTATTACTTTTGCAGCCCGATAAAAAAGGACTCCAATGAGTGTAACTCACTTATACATTCGCAATGCCTTGCAGAAGTGCTACTCCGCACAAGAAGCTGCCAATCTTTCCCGCATCATCTGCTGTGAGATGCTGGGACAGAGTATGATTGAGTATTATCTGGGCAAAGATATAATTTTATCTCCAAAAGATGCGCAGGAATTAGACAGCATTCTTACCCGCTTGTGCAATTTTGAGCCGATACAATATGTACAAGGCATTTCATATTTCCTCGGGCGGACGTTCCAGGTAGCTCCGGGAGTGCTGATTCCACGCCCCGAAACAGAAGAACTTGTAGAAATTATATTGAAGGAGGTTTCTGTAAATGCCCGTATCCTTGATATCGGTACAGGTAGCGGTTGCATTGCAATTTCCTTATCTAAAGAACTACCGAAGGCGGAAGTAACAGCTTGGGACATTTCGGAAGAAGCGCTGGCTATTTCACGCCGGAACAATGAAACTTTGCAAGCTTCCGTGAATTTCGTTTTATGCGATGTGCTGACTTGCCAACCAACGTTGCAGGAACATTATGATGTGATAGTCAGCAATCCACCTTATGTATTGGAAGCTGAAAAGCAGGAAATGGAACGGAATGTACTGGATTGGGAACCTTCTTTAGCTTTATTTGTTCCCGACGCTGATCCGCTCCGTTTTTATCGCCGCATTGCGGAACTGGGGCAAATGATGCTTGAGCCGGACGGCAAACTTTATTTTGAAATCAACCGGGCATTCGGGGAAGCGACCGTAGCCATGCTGCTCGAACTAGGTTATTCGAGTGCCCATATCCAAAAAGATATTTCCGGTAACGACCGGTTTGTAATTGCAAAAAGATGATTGAGATTACTGAAACAGAAGCACTGAACCGTGTGGCTGCTTATTGTTCTACTGCTGAACATTGCCGTGCGGAGATTACAGAAAAACTACAGCGTTGGGGTATCGCTTATGATGCCATTGAACGTATCCTTAACCGTTTGGAACAAGATAAATACATTGACGAAGAACGATTTTGCCGTGCCTTCATCAATGATAAATATCGCTTCGCCAAATGGGGAAAGGTAAAAATAAAGCAAGCGCTCCAACTGAAAAAGATATCTTCCATAACTTATTATCCTTTATTGAATGAGATTGACGAGGAAGAATACCTTTCTATTCTACGCGATTTGTTGAACTCCAAGCGAAAAAGTGTTCGTGCTGAAAATGAGTATGAGCTAAACGGAAAACTGATGCGATTTGCATTCAGCCGGGGATTCGAAATGAATGATATTCGTCGTTGTATCGACATTTCTGATGAAAATGAATATCCCGAATGAAAAATTATTGGCTTTCTCTTTTTTATTCTCATTCAGTTTCCGTATTTTTGTGCCATATTTATCATAATAGTAAGTTTCGCTATGAAAAATTTAGAAAGATTGTTTGCAGAAAAGTTGCTGAAGATTAAAGCGATTAAATT
>JAEXAJ010000227.1 GCA_023458215.1 Bacteroidota bacterium | reverse complement strand
TTGTTTAACTAAAACCAAAATCTTTGGACCCAGACGCTTATTTATGCCAGTTGGCAGATGTTTTTAACGGAATTTCCGTACATGCTCCTTCTATTTCAGCCATTGTATCAATTGTATTGGCAGGATTCCTTCTGCTTGTTTCCGGTTTTGCTTCGGCTTCTGAAATAGCGTTTTTCTCACTTTCACCCTCTGACTTAAACTCAATTGCAGAGAAGAAACATCCTTCGGATGAAAAAATCAGTAACCTGCTGGAAAACACAGAACGACTGCTGGCTACGATTTTGATTACCAACAACTTTGTGAATGTAACTATTATCATGCTCTGCAATTTCTTTTTTATGAGTGTGTTTCAGTTTCATTCGCTAATTGCGGAGTTCGTTCTTTTGACGGTAGCACTTACTTTCTTGTTACTGCTCTTTGGCGAAATCATGCCTAAGATATATTCAGCACAGAAAACATTGACATTTTGTCGTTTTGCAGCCCCGGGCATCACCATGTTCCGTTCTGTTTTTTATCCCTTAGCTTCTTTACTGGTGCGTTCTACTTCTTTTCTTAACAAGCATATTGCACGTAAAAATCATAGTATTTCGGTAGACGAACTTTCGCATGCCCTTGAACTGACGGATAAAGCTGAACTTTCAGAAGAGAATAATATTCTGGAAGGAATAATCCGCTTTGGGGGCGAAACTGCCAAGGAAGTTATGACATCCCGTCTGGATGTGGTCGATTTGGATATACGTACTCCGTTTAAGGAAGTGCTGAAATGTATTATTGAGAATGCTTATTCACGCATACCGGTTTATGCAGATACGCGTGATAATATTAAAGGAGTGCTTTATATCAAAGACTTATTGCCCCATTTGAATAAGGGGGATAATTTCCGATGGCAGTCATTGATACGGCCTGCATACTTTGTACCGGAGACGAAAATGATTGATGACCTGCTGCGTGACTTTCAGGCAAATAAAATTCATATCGCTATAGTTGTGGATGAGTTCGGAGGTACATCGGGCATTGTAACCATGGAGGATATTATTGAAGAGATTGTAGGTGAAATCCATGATGAATATGATGACGAAGAGCGCACTTATGTGGTTCTGAACGATCATACCTGGATATTCGAAGCTAAGACACAATTGACTGATTTCTACAAAATCACCAAGATAAACGAGGAAACTTTCGATGCCGTAGCAGGAGATGCCGATACCCTGGCAGGTCTTCTTCTTGAGTTGAAAGGCGAGTTTCCGGCACTTCACGAAAAGGTTACTCATGACTGTTATGAATTTGAAGTCTTGGAGATGGATAACCGTCGTATCTTAAAAGTGAAGTTTAAGATTAATAAACCTTCTACGGATGCCACTTCTCATTCAGCTTAAAGGAGAGTCTTGGTTGCTAGGCGTTTGGCGGATGGAAGAATCGCTTTCGGCCTTGCAGGATGAATTATCAAATACCAACTTGTTTGAGGAGGCAATCAACCGATTTACGTCTTTGCATCGTCGATTGGAATGGTTGTCAGTGCGTGTGTTGCTCCTTCATTTGCTTCATGAACAAAAAGAGATAGGCTATTTGCCTTCCGGTAAACCTTATTTGGTAGACGGCTCTTTCCACCTTAGTATTTCACATACTAAAGGATATGTGGCAGTACTTCTTGGAAGCACACCGGTTGGTATTGACATTGAGCAGTATGGACAACGTGTACATAAGGTAGCTCATAAATATATGCGTGAGGATGAAGTTGTAAATTCCTATCAGGAAGACGATACCTGGAGTCTTCTATTGCATTGGTCGGCTAAGGAGGTTATGTTCAAATGTATGGATACGGCAGATGTCGATTTCAGAAAACATTTGTATATAGAACCTTTTGTCACGCAGGAACGGGGCACCTTTAATGCTTGCGAATACAGGACGGAGCTGCAACAATCGTTTAAAATAGATTATTTGCTCCATCCTGATTTTGTCTTAACCTGGCATATTGATTAGTTTTTCATAATCTTTCTAATTGTACTGTGAAGTGGCGCATTAATGGAGCTTCCCAAGCAATGCGTACACCACGGGTAATGCTTTCGCGTTTGTCATATACATTTTTTAATGCAGCGGCAACTACATTCATGTGGTTGTCTGTATATACTCGTCTTGGAATTGCCAGACGAAGTAAATCCAATCCGTTAAAACGGTTTTCACGCGTTATGGGATCACGGTCGGCAAGTAAATAGCCGATTTCGCATCCACGTATTCCTGCCTCTAAATAGAGTTCCACGGTTAGGGTTTGTGCGGGAAATTCTTCTTTGGGAACGTGAGTCAATACTTTGGGAGCATCTACAAAGATGGCGTGTCCACCTGCCGGACGTTGGTAGGGGATATTGTATTCATCCAGTTTCTTTGCTAGATATTCCACTTGTCGGATGCGGGTTTCCAAATTCTCAAATTCGGTATTTTCGTCCAGACCAATGGCAAGTGCGTTCATGTCACGCCCATTCATGCCGCCGTAAGTCAGGTAACCTTCGTATTGCACACAGTAACCTTTGGCGCCATCGTACCACTCTTTCAGGCGTGTGGCAATGAAACCACCCATGTTGACAATCCCGTCTTTTTTGGCACTCATAGTCATGCCGTCCGCTAAAGCAAACATTTCACGGGTAATCTCTTTGATGCTTTTATTTTGATACCCATTCTCTCTCTTTTTGATGAAATAGGCATTTTCAGCAAAGCGGGCGGAATCAAACAAGACCGGTTTGTTGTATTTCTCGGCGATGGCTCGTACTTCACGTAGGTTTTGCATGGAAACGGGTTGGCCACCGGCAGTATTATTGGTAATGGTAACGATGAGAAACGGTATTCTGTCTCCAAATTCTTGCAAGGCTTTTTCCAGTTTGGCAGTATCTACATTGCCTTTAAAAGGGACTTCGAGTTGTGTTTGTCCGGCTTCATCTATTGTGCAATCTAAAGCTATAGCCTTCCGCCCTTCGATATGTCCTTTGGTCGTATCGAAATGGGAATTTCCCGGGATAATATCTCCTGCGTGCACTAAATAAGAGAAAAGTACATTCTCGGCAGCCCGTCCCTGGTGAGTGGGTATGACATATTCAAATCCGGTCAGGCGTGTGATGACTTCTTTCAGATTGAAGAAAGAAGAAGCACCGGCATAACTTTCGTCTCCCAACATCATGCCTGCCCATTGGCGGTCACTCATGGCTCCTGTGCCCGAGTCGGTAATAAGATCGATATAAACTTGTTCCGATTTAAGTTGAAATACGTTGTAGTGAGCTTCTTTCAGCCATTGTTCACGTTCTTGGCGGGTACTTTTACGGATTGGTTCCACCATTTTAATTTTCCATGATTCGGCGAATGGGATTTCCATGTTCTATACGTTTAAGGATTTGACAATAGGTCAATAAATAAAACCTGTTACTTTGATTTTATGTGCCGAATATACTTAATTAATTGGTAATAACCAATGATTTGATTACTTTTTGAAAAGTAAATGTCCGGGCGAAATCACTTCGACCGGACATCATTCAAATAAACTTGGCAGAGTTTATTTACCTTTTTACTTTCTCTGAATTAGGTTTGATGAATGAAATGATGGACGATTTGTCCGGTTCATTAGACTCAACGCTTTTTCCTCGAAAGCAATGATAAAACGTGCATGGCAGGTCTTCTGACTTATTTCTGTTGCAGGCGCCTTCCCGGAAGCAACTTCCAGTGGCATAAGTAATGTCTGCAACCATTTATGAAATTTACAGCAGCGGGACTGTTTAGGATTTGCACCTAATTCCCTTTTAATCACCACTTCCGAAAAGAAGTAGTAAACCAATGCATTGCAAAGATAGGAAAAAATAGTGATCAGTGATTAGTGATTAGTGATTTTTTGCAATCACTGATCACTATTTTATGCTTTTTCTTTCGCTAACGTGAAAATAAATTCTAGACCTCCACCTTGATTATTTTTGGCAGAGATGGTTCCTCCATGTATGATTACTGAGTTCTTTACGATTGCCAATCCTAATCCTGTTCCTCCTAGCTTCCGGGAACGTCCTTTATCTACCCGGTAGAAACGTTCGAACAAGCGGTTCAGATGCTCCGGTGTGACGCCTACTCCTGTATCGGCAAAACTGAAATAGTAGAAGTGTTCGTCTTCACGGAAACAGGTGATATTAATATGTATATCGGTTCCGGCGTATGCTATGGCATTGTCCATCAGGTTGCGGAAGATGGAGTAAAGCAAGGAATAGTTTCCACGTAACTGAATCTTTGGCTTCAAAGAATTGACTACCGTAATATGTTTTTCTTCTAATTCCAAAGAAACTTCATTCACAATATTGGTAACCAATACGCTGATATCTACCTTTTCCATATCGATCATATTGGCAGCTTCATCCATTCGCGTCAGTACGGAGATGTCACGCAGCAATCGGCTTAAGCGGTTGCTTTGGGCGTAGCAACGTTCAAGGAACGTTTGTAACTTCTCTCGGGGTATATTTTCATTGTTTACGATAGTCTCCAGATAACCTTGTATGCTACTAACCGGAGTTTTTAATTCATGGGCAATGTTTTGCGTCAATTGTCTTTTCAATCTTACTTGTTCCTCTTCTTGTGAAATGTCATTAATGGAAATTTCAAAGCTGAGATCCTGAAAAATGATACATTCTACGATGAAGATACGTCCATTCTTGTTGATATTGATAGACATTCTCTTCTCTTCTCTATCAGTGGGGCGCGTTTGGGCTTTACTGATGAAGTCGGTAATTTTTTGGAACTCGCAGATAGAGAAAATTTCTTCCGTGGTCTGCAAATTAGAGTCTGAAATGAGGTTACTATATTGGGTAAACAAATTATTTACCAATATCTCTTTTTTATCTTTCGTAAATACCCCCAAGCCTTCGCGCGAAGTTTGTAAGTGGGTGATGAGCTTCTCGCGTTCAATGTATAATGCCTCTTTAGTTTCTCGCAGACGCTTGTATATCTGAATGATATGCTGCGATATTTCTCCTAGCTCATTGTGCGGGAATGCAGATTGTATGTCCATTTCGATAGGCTCATTTTTATCTGCCCGCTTTGCAAATTCACGTAATTGGGTGATGGCGGTTCCTAGTTTGGATGTGAATTTATAAAAAATGAATATTAATAGCAGTGTTATAATAAGAGTAAACCAAAGATAATGTGGGTCGGCTGCCAGATTCTTCATTAAATTTACGTTATAAGGCAGAGCCGAACGAATAATATAGTCGTCATAAACCGTAGCAGAATAGAAGTAGGGCATACCGGTAGTTTCCGATGTACGTCTGACGTCATGCCCTTTACCATATTTCAGGGCAGTTTGTACTTCAGGGCGTTTGATGTGGTTTGCCAGTTCCTGATTGTCTTTTTTATAACTGTCGAATACTACATTTCCGTGTAAATCTACTACTGTGGTACGAATTTCCTTGTTTTTATCATTGAACATGTAGCTATCCAGCATATTTCTCCATAAGCTATCCGGAGTTTCTTGCAATTCCTGATGCAGGCGTTCATTGTAATCCTGTAGCTGCATATCCAGCAATTCTACCTTGAATGCTTTTTCACGTTGATACTGGTAAGCAATGAAGCAGACGGCGAATACAAGGAATAATGAAATAACCGAAAGGAACAGTTTTCGGCTAAATGATAAGAAATGTTTCTCTTTATTCGGCTTCGAAGCAGTATCCATATCCTAAACGAGTTACGATGCATTTACCATATATTCCAATTTTCTTGCGCAAACGGGTGATATTTACGTCGATGGTGCGATCCAGTACATACACTTCGTCGCTCCAGATACGGGCTAATATATCTTCGCGCGAGAAAACGCGTCCTTTGTTTTGCAATAGCAATAATAAAATTTCAAATTCCTTTTTAGTAAGGGGGGCTTCTTCACCATCAATGCTAACCTTCTTTTTAACAATATCCAGTACCAGCGATTGGTAGACAATTTGTTCCGGCGCTTGTTGGGTTTCTGTTTGTTGTGTACGGCGTAATACGGCTTTTACGCGTGCAGCGACTTCGCGCAGTGAGAATGGCTTCGAGATATAATCATCTGCTCCCAGATTAAACCCTGTAACCGTGTCGTTTTCTGTATCTTTGGCAGTAATAAAGATTATAGGTACTTTGGCTGTCTTCTTATCCTTCTTAAGCATGCTTGCCATCTTGAAACCGGAAATTTCTCCCATCATGACATCCAACAATAATAAATCATAGCTGCCAATGTCCATTTTCAAGGCCTCTTCGGCAGAATTAGCCATATCTACCTCGTAGCCCTCATTCTCAAGGTTGAACTTCAAGATTTCACATAAATCTTCTTCATCATCCACTACTAAAATCCGGTAATCGTTCATTGCATTATTATTTAATGTGATAAGGATAACAATTCTCTCGTCACAAAGTTAAACTTTATTTCTTTTCTGCGACAAAGTTGCGGCTAATTTGTTACGATGTAATGAAACAAGTGTTACATTTTAGTTACAGGTTAGAATAGTGTATTAAAATAATAAATGATAGGATAAAGGGACGTAAAATAGCATCTAATTATTACCTTTGTGTAGAAAAACAGGCTGATTGTATGAAAGAACTTATAAATATGGGTAGAGGATCTCATAAGTGGCGTTTACCGGTAATAATCGCTATATTGGCATTGGTTGTGGTGGGCTCTTTATGGCTGAATTCGGCACCTTTCCGCTCCGGTTTCGAAATTACGGATGAGTTGGGAGGGAACATTTTTCCATCCAGTATACTTTCGGTTGCTACAACTGATGCACAAGTTATTGTACCTGTCGATTCTATGTACGTGGGTAATCCGAAGTCTTGTATTTCGGTACGTGTTCGTTCTGGAAAAGCTTATAGTAAGGTGAGGGTGGAAGTAGCCGAAACACCATTTTTCTCTCGTTCGGTCTCGGAGTTCGTGCTGGCAAAACCGAGAACCGAATATACTATATATCCTGATGTCATTTGGAATTATGAAGCTTTGAAAAAAATAAATCAAGCAGAACCTATCAGTGTGGCAATTACTGTGGAAATGAATGGAAAAGATTTGGGGCAGCGGGTTCGTACTTTTTCTGTCCGTAGTATTAATGAATGTTTGTTGGGGTATGTTTCAAATGGCACTAAGTTCCACGATACAGGGATTTTCTTTGCAGCTTACGTGAATGAAGAGAACCCAATGATAGATCAACTGTTGCGTGAAGCATTGAACACTCGTATTGTCAATCGCTTTTTAGGCTATCAGGCAGGAAGTGCGGATGCGGTAGACAAACAAGTTTATGCTTTATGGAATGTATTGCAGAAGCGAAATTTTCGTTATAGTTCGGTATCAAATACCAGTTTATCCAGTAACGTAGTCTTTTCGCAGCGTGTACGTACGTTTGACGATGCTTTGGAGTCTTCGCAAATCAACTGCGTGGATGGCAGTGTATTGTTTGCTTCTCTGCTTCGTGCTATAAATATCGAACCGATTTTGGTCCGTACACCCGGACACATGTTCGTTGGATATTATACTGATTCCAATCACAAAGACATGAACTTTCTCGAAACGACCATGATTGGCGACGTCGATTTGGATGATTTTTTTCCTGATGAACAGTTAGACTCTACCATGGTAGGTAAATCGCAGAATCAGATGTCACGCATTACTTTTGATAAATCCAAAGAATATGCAAATAAGAAGTATAAGCAAAATGAAGCAGGTATTCATTCGGGCAAACTGAACTATATGTTCTTGGAGATTTCGAAAGATGTGAGAAGAAAAATTCAACCGATAGGGAGATAAGAGAGGAGAAATAAACAGCCGATCCTCACGGACCGACTGTTTGTCATCATCTATGAATGAAGACCGTTGGTCTTCTGTATTATAATCAGTTATTTAATATAATTATAATATTCTTCGTCAGATGCGCAATCCCACCAAACGGGACATGAGTTGATTGTTAATTCCAAAGCTTCTTTATTTGACTCTTTCAGATTATTAATATTGTAAGAAGATTCCAAACTTGCTTGTTGAAAACGACGGAACCAGTAACGGACATCAGATGGATTGTCTGAAGTATAATGTCTGCCGCTTTCTGCGTCAAATTCTTTTGGTCGTCCAAAATCAACATATACTACACCAAAATCTTTGATGTTTCCTGCTCCATAGTTGAATCTTCTCATGTCATTCCAATTTTGGATAGAGAAGGAACAAGCTATATACTTTTGTTGCATAATCTTTGCCATAGTCAATTCTGCTTCAGTCTGTGCTACAGCACTACTTGCTAGAAATGCATCTATTTTTTCTGCCGGAATCATCTGCTTGCCATATATAGTTTGGTCATAATCTTTCAATTTTTCATTCATCAATTCCATGTGTGCACGAATGCCTTTTTTATATTCCTGCAATGCCTGCCCTTTTTGTCCTAAGCGGAAATAGCATTCTGCTTTCATGAAGCAAACTTCCGGATAGCAAAGTAAATGTCCCGGTGCATCGGCACGTGTATAGAAAGTTCCGGTAGAAATAATACGTTCTGATTTTCCATTATAGCGATTAGCAATATAACGGTCATCCTTGGGATCGCCGGGTGAAGCGGTAATCCAACTCAGGTGTTCCGAGTAAATAGGCACATAGATTGAATCACCTTTTCGCGCCGCATCGGTCGTACCGGAAGCCCATATATCTCTAACAGGATCTAGCGTGACTCCATTCAAAAACTTAATAGCGGTTTGGGTATTTGAGGAAAACACATCGAAGGTAACAGGACCTCCCGAATTGCGGATATTACTGTACAAATCAATACCGGCAGTACGACGATATTCCAATTTACCCTCTTTATTCATAAATTGCCCACTGGGAACCAGTAAATCTGTGCGTGGATCTTCAACCCCGCTACCATCGGTAAATGAGTTTGTCAGCAAATCCAAGTACCATTTTGTAACACGTGAAGTTGTATTAGTAACGTTACCAAATTGCAGTGCTTGTAAACCACTTTCTTGTTCGAGATTGGAGTTTTGATAACGCATTATTGTTCCGTCAGCGTTTGAATCTGCGGCTTTTGCCAGAATATCAAGCACGGCTTGAGGATCAAAATTTGTTTTTTTAGAGGTGTTCAGCATCCAGCGTGCTTTTAGGCCGTATGCTAGTTTCAACCATTTTTTTGCATCACCGCCATTCCATATATCACCATCTGCAAAAGACTCGGCTGTCGTGGGTTGTTCTTTTTGGAAGTTTTCAATGGCTTTGTCGATCATTGCCATACAGCCCTCATAAATTGTTTTCCCGTCATCATATTTGGGAGTGATACTTGAAGTCAAGGCTTCTGTATAAGGCATCTCTCCATATACATCTAGCATTGTCATAAATCCCCATGCATGTATTAATTGGGCGGCTCCTACGTAGTGCCAGGCTTCTTCAGCTTCTGCTCTATCCAATAAATCCGGTATGTTGGAAGCTGTATAAATGAACCATGATTGATAAGGCCATGTACAAGAATTTACAGCCGGACGCCATTGAATGATTTGGTCATTATAGGTGGTACCACTGGTTTTTGCGATATTACCGGTAATCCAGCAACCGCGGGTTCCCGATGATTCATAAGCATCTACGAAGTTTGCCTGAATGGCGCGCAGACGTAGAGAGGCCGAAGGTATTGTGCTGTTCGGGTTATCAGGATTATTGTTTATATCCAAATAGTCAGAGCAGGAACTTATGCCAAGGGCAAATAATGCGCTTAAACAGATATATTTAAATCTTTTCATAACTTATCCTTTTTATTTATTTATTCTACAGCTTAGATTTAGAATGTAACATTCAAACCGAAAGACATTCCTGCCGTGGCAGGTACGCCACAATATTCAATACCTACGGAACTCGAACCAATGGCGCCGGAACCGGCAGCACTTGTTTCAGGATCCATCCCTTTATAGTTGGTGAAGAGCAATAGGTTTGTTCCTGTTATTGTTGCAGACAATCCTTTGATAACTTTGGTCTTTTGAAGCAAGGTCTTCGGGAAAGTGTAGGTCAACGAGATAGAGCGCAGACGTAACCAACTGGTATCAGTCATATAATTGGCAGATTCCAAAGAATAGCTACTTGTCCAATAGTTGCGAATAATTGATTTACCACACAATGCATTCTCTGAGCCTGCTGGAACTTCTTGCGAATAATCATTTCTGTTATAAAACTTGTCGGCACTGAAGGTATAAGTTGCCGGACTATAAGTTTCTTTACCGGCAGCGTCTTTTCCATTGGCTACTACACCTTTTATAGTCAGATTTTCACGATTTGCACTTCTCACACTCATACCGGCTGAGGTCATGAAGTAGTCTGTACCATTGTATATGTCACCACCAATGCGGAAATCCCACAACATGGAAAGGGACCAGTTCTTGTAAGTTAAAGTGTTATTGAATCCTCCTAAGAGTTTGGGTTCGCGATTACCCAGTTCGTATGTCGTTTCATTGTTGGAGGTCGGCATGCCTGTTTTGGGGTTCAGGATGACATTACCCTGTTCATCTCTTGACCATTTGGAACCGGAGATTGCCATAAAGTTACCGCCATTGAAAGACGCAGCTTTGGCATTACCTACTTGAACATCGGTCACATAAAGAATATCCAATCCTTGCAATAGATTGTTTACTTTGCCACGGTTACCGGAAAGGTTCAAAGCTGTTTCCCAAGTAAAGTTCTTATTTTGAATTGGGGTACCGAAAATAGCTAATTCCATACCTTTGTTTTCAATGTCGCCGGCATTTGTCGTCATGAAAATATATCCTGTTGTCTGACTTGTACGAGGACTAAGCAACTGATTGATACTCTTGTTCGTATAGTAAGTAAAATCAAATCCGATGCGCCCGTTTAGGAATCTCATTTCCAAACCAATTTCAGTGGACTCGGTCTTTTCGGGAATCAAGAAAGGATTGCCATGCGTCCAACTGTTTTGTAATCCGTTTCCGCCAATTGTAACAAAAGGAGGATCAAGGTATGTATTGGTTACATATGGATCGGCGTCTTTACCTACGCGAGCCCATGAAGCTCGAACTTTACCATAAGAGAGTATGTTGTTTTCAGGTAATAATTCAGAGAAAACAAAAGATCCCCCTAAAGAAGGGTAGAAATAAGAACGATTATCTATTGGTAGTGTAGAAGTCCAGTCGTTACGACCTGTCACCGTGATATATGCAATACTCTTATAGCCTACTCTGAATTCACCATATACACCCATCAAACGTTTGCGACTGTTGGCTTGTGCCATGCTGCGGTCTGTTTCGGCTGTATTATTGATAGAGTAGAAGTTATCGACTACGAAATTCCAACCCATACGGCGATTTGTGGTTACTTTGGTGTCTTCTACTGACTGACCGACTAACAAATTAAGATCGAAGTCTGAAATTTTCTTATTGAAATTCATCATGAAGTTTGATGTCAGATACTCATAGACACGGTCGCTCTCAGACAACATACCTTTTTGCCATAGAAGCTTTACACCTGATTCCGGTTCTATTAAGCGCCGGGTGTTAGTTGTATAACGGTCTGTTCCAGCTGTATATGAAATTTTCCACCAATCAAATAAGTCTAGCTTCAGGTTGATATTGCCCGTGAAACGTGTTGTTTTGTCTTTCACTTGGTTTTTGTTTACAATCCAATTAGGATTATCAATATCGTCGGCTAATAGTTGATCGGGAAATAAGCGATATTTGCTTCCGTCATCGTTCAGCCAGTGAGACATATTCTCATTTCTAGGCCAACGGAATACAGAGTTCATAGCTCCCGTTCCGCCTGATTCATAAAGACCACCGCTTGTCAACGATTTATCTGAATTCGCAATGGAGTAAGCTATATTTGCACCGACAGTGAGTTTGCCATATTTTTGTTCACCATTAAATCGAACTGTGTTTTTGGTATATCCGGTTTCGGGAATTATACCATCTTGGTTGAAACGGGAGATAGAAAGGTAGAAATTATTGTTTTTTCCACCACCGGCAATGCTGACGTTGTTATCCCAAGTGAGGCTGTTTTTGAAGAAATCACCTACATTGTCATAAACTTGTTCGCTTGGTGCAAATTTCTCACCCCATGAATTCAATACTCCTAAGTCTGTGAAAATACCGGTATCACCAAAAGTTCCACGCTTATAAGTGCTTTGTTGTTCAGGTAAGCGGTTAACCCAACTTGTACTTAATTTAGTAGATAAGTTAACTTCAACTCGTCCTTCTTGTCCTTTCTTGGTAGTGATGATGATAACACCAGCAGCGGCTCTTGAACCATACAATGCAGCGGCGGCAGGCCCTTTCAAAACAGACATGTTTTCAACATCTTCCGGGTTAATATCCATTACGCGGTTACTATATGTTGAGTTTGTGGACTGTGCACCGTCAAAACCGGAATTACCTCCAATATCCACACCATTATCATATACAATTCCGTCAACGATAAACAGAGGTTGGTTATCTCTTTCTAATGATGTGCCACCACGAATAATGATACTTGCACCGGCCCCGGCTGCACCGCTGCCTTGAGTGATATTAACACCTGCAATTTTACCATTTAATGAATTAATAACATTAGCATTTTTATTCTTTAAAAGCTCTTTGCTATTTACATCCTGTACAGAATAACCTAATGCTTTCTTTTCTTTTTTGATACCCATAGCAGTTACTACTACTTCGCTCAAAGCCTGTGCATCGTCTTGTAGGGTTACGGCATAGGAGGAAGCATTTGCTACTTTTACCGTTGTCGTTTTATAACCCACGAAGGATATTTCCAATATACTTCCTATTGGCGCATTCACCGAGAATTTTCCGTCGATGTCAGTAACGGCACCTGTTCCGGAACCTTTTACTAGCACGCTGGCGCCAATAATTGGCTCGCCCGCAGCGTCTACAACTTTACCTGTGATTTTCTTGGCTTGCTGAGTACTTTGGGAACTTATGTGAAATACTTATAGATAAATGATTTTTTCCAAGTAAAATATTATCTCAATTGCCCTGTTAGATACATTAAAGGATGTTCTTTAATAATAGGTAGAAAAGCCCCACAAAAATTCTTCTAATAGGGTAGCTGTAGATAACGACTAATGTAGCCTCTTACTAACGACAAAGGCTACCTCAATTAAGATAAGAGGTCGTAACAGTGTATTTTGTCGTGATAATTAAACAGGGAAAGGTTCATATCCCATCAGAAACGAAGTTATTCAACTTTTGGTTCACATAATTCCTAATATAGGTTATCTGTGTAGAAACAAATGTTCCACCGTACTTTATTTCATATCATTAGTGAGGTATTCCTTGATAAAAGTCAAGCATATTTTAAAGTTTCTATTTTATAAAAAAAAGAGTATTTTGAATTGATGTCATTTATGCAAAAAAACTTCGCTTTCTTGCTTATAATGCAATTGATGAATGAACAACTATACACAAATGAATATGATATTGAGCGAAAATAACTCATTTGCTACTATTTTATTTTTTTTATACTGTTATTTTTATAACTCTTATTATTAGATATTTAGTTAATAAATAAACGTGCTTAAACAAAATAAATGTTATTTTATCAATGTATAGTTACTAATAATGTATTAATATATGTTATATGGATATTGTCTATTAATTAATACTCAAGCATTTTTTTTCATGAATTTATGAATTGTTTTATCTGATTTGTGATAATAAGACTTTTTATCATGACTTTAATTTTGCAAAATAATAATATATTGCATAAAAATAGTTATACGATTATGTTTGTCTATACGAAGCCGTGATTTTCTATATATGAATAATAGCTCATAGAGTGATTGTTTGTTTTGAATAAATATCTTTATGATGCATATTGTTTACTTTAGACAACATAATGCTTTTATTGCTTTCTTCTTTCGAATATTTAAATAGTCGTTTTAAACTTTGCAAAATTACAAATGCAAATTGTTTAATGTTTATTTAGAAATATTTAATCTATTTGCCGAGGAAATTACTAAATTTATTTATATGTTTGCAAACAAATCCAAATAATAGGGCTTATGAAAAGAAATTATTGCTTATCATTAGTGTTGCTTGCATTGTTTGGGATGGCATCCCCTTATTCGGTAAATGCTGCCGAAAATGTGCCAAGTTCCCAAAGTACTCAGCAAGCCAAGAAAATCACAGGTAAAGTTGTAGACGCTGCGGGCGAGCCAATTATTGGCGCCAGCGTACTAGTAAAGGGTTCCGGAACAGGTGCCGTGACGGACATCGACGGGAATTTTTCAGTCAATGCGGCTGTGGGTAGCACATTGGAGATCTCTTTTGTGGGATATGCTGCTCAATCTATTCAGGTAACATCTTCCAATGTATATAATATCACGTTAAAAGATGATGCTCAAGCGTTGAGTGAAGTTGTGGTAACCGCAATGGGTATTAAAAAAGAGAAGAAAGCATTAGGATATTCAGTTTCTGATATCAATTCAAAGGAATTGATGAAAAATAAGCAGACTAATGTTGTTAACTCATTGGCAGGTAAAATTCCCGGCGTTAATATTACACAAGCTGGTGGTGCGGCGGGAGCAGGTTCAAACATTGTGATTCGCGGTGGAAATTCGGCCAGTGAGTCTCGCGATAATCAACCGTTGTTTGTTGTAGATGGTATTATCTATGATAACTCAACTGTAAATACAGGTAACTCCGGTACAGACGGTATGACAAAAACCGCTACCACTTTCAGTAATCGCGTAATGGATATCAATCCGGAAGATATTGAAAGCATGTCTGTTTTGAAAGGTGCAGCCGCTGCTGCTTTGTATGGTTCGCGTGCCGCTAATGGTGTTATTATCATTACTACTAAAAAAGGTGATGAAGGCTCTGTTCGTGTGAATTTTAGTAGCAAGTACTCGTATTCATGGGCTAATAAGTTACCGGATGTACAAAACACTTATGGACGTGGTGAATATACTGCGGCAGGTGCTTTTAATAATGTGACGATGAACTCATGGGGAGATCAGATTGCAGGCCTTGCTTATGATAATATAGGTGATTTTTTCCAAGGTAGTAACGTATGGGATAACAGTGTCAGTATTTCCGGTGGTAGTAAGAACGGCTCGTTCTATCTTTCCGGATCCAACTATGACCAGTCTGGTATTGTGCCTACTACTGGTTATAATAAAACAACTTTCCGTTTCAACGGAGAACAAAAATATGGAATTCTTACCGTAGGTGCCAATGTCTCTTATTCGCAATCCAAAACGGATAAGACACTTACAAGTGCAGGTTTGTACGGACAGGGCGGTAATGGTGCCATGACTGCGGTATATGGTTGGCCGGTGGACGACCGAATGAGCCGTTACTTGAATGACGATGGTAGTAAGTACCGTGTTTTGGATGGTTTGCAAGAAATGAAAGATGATATTGAAAATCCTTATTGGATTTTGAATAGAAATTCTTTGAATGATGAAACCTCTCGTTTCACCGGAGCTATTAATGCAAGTGTTAAGTTGACAAGTTGGTGGGATGTATCTGCACGTGCAGGTATTGATAAATATACAACAAGCTCATACACGCTTCGCGAACCGGGTGGTGCGGGTGTTGAAAAGTACCAGAACGGTTATATGTCTAAAGGTGATGTTGGATATCAGTATATCACTACAAATGTGATGTCTAATTTCCACAAAACTTTCGGTGACTTTGACTTCAACCTACTAGTCGGTACAACTACCGAAGCGACTAAAACGACCAATAATACCCGTTGGGGATATGATTTTGTAACTAAAGGCATGTATAGCTTCAATAATATTATTAAAGCTAACCAATTCTTCAAAGAAAGCACCACCCGCAAACGTATGGTAGGCGTATATGGTGAGTTTCGTGCATCGTATAAAAACATTGCTTACTTAACGGTAACAGGGCGTAATGACTGGTCTTCTACTTTGCCGGTCGATAACCGTTCCTATTTTTATCCTTCGGTAAGTGGTTCATTCGTATTCACAGAATTACTTCCCAAGAGTGATATTCTTTCATTTGGTAAGATTCGTGCATCATGGGCTCGCGTAGGTAAAGATGCCGATCCATATTCACTTGGTTTCTATACTTGGCCGGTAGCCACATTGAATGGCGATAAATATGGTATGGGTAACAGTTGGACTGGTGGTAGTGTAGGTTTGAAACCGGAAATACAAGATTCTTATGAATTAGGTTTGGAAATGCGTTTCTTTAACGGACGTTTAGGCATTGACTATACCTATTATAGCAGTGAGACAAAAGATCAGATCTGTGCACCACGTTTGGCACAATCAACCGGTTACATTTTTCTTACTCTGAATGGTGGTTCAGTAACCAATAAAGGTATGGAGCTTTCTATCACTGGTAAACCTGTTGTCACGAAAGACTTCCAGTGGGAAACAACTTTGAATCTCTCCGGTAACCGTGGACGTTTGGGTAACTTTATTGATGGTGTAGATGTATTTTATGTAACTGATGCCCAAATTGGCGCAGCGAAAGCTGGTTCTATTCCTAATGGTGGTTATTTCTTAGGTTTGACCGGCAACAAATATGTTACTCAAACGGGTGCTGATGGCAAAGAATACAATGTAATTGACGAGTCAACCGGTTTATATAAAGATACTCAAGTTGAAACGAACATTGTAGGTAACCGTGAACCGACTATGATTGGCGGTTTCAACAATAGCTTCACTTATAAGAACTTCAATTTATCTTTCTTGATTGATATTCGTCTTGGCGGTGATATTTATAATGGTACTGAATACTATCTGATGACCAAAGGATTGAGTAATAATACTCTGAACAGACAATCTGTTACTGTAAGCGGCATCTCTAGTAAGACAGGTGAACCTGTAACTTATACTTATGAAGCTGATAAGTCTTATAAAGTAGGTACTTCTACACGTTCGGGTAAATATATGATTCAGCAATATTATCAGAATTATAGTAAGAATGCTTATAACTTTATTACAGATACTAATTGGTTGCGTTTGCGTTCAATCTCTTTATCTTATGACTTCAAAAATTTATTGAAAAAGCAAAATGTAATTAAAGGATTGTCCGCTACGATTACCGGTACTAACTTGCTTGTTTGGACAAACTATAAAGGTATGGATCCTGAAACTTGTGTTTCTGGTTCAGGTACCGGTGGTTCCGGTTCTGCCGGCATTGACTACTGCGGTGTTCCTGCAACAGCTGGTATGTCATTTGGAGTTAATCTTACATTCTAACCCGATTAAAATAACAAGAGTATGAATAAACTAAAATATATCGCACTGGGCTTTGCATTTGTGCTTAGTACCTCCTCCTGCGAGGACTATTTAAACGTAAACAATGATCCGGATAATCCGATCTCAGAAACGATATCTCCGCAACTTCGTTTGCCTTGGATACAGAATTATTATGATTATGCTTGGGGCACCGCATGCATGCGTACGTCAACTATTGCCGGTATACTAACTCAAACAACCGGTACTGCTGCCAATAGCCTTCTTTCTTCATGGAATCCGGCACAGAGTTCATGTACCACTATTTATCAAAATTTCTATTTAGGTGCGGGGGTTAATATTGATCCTTTGATTGCTAAAGCAGAAAAAGAAGGAGCTTATCATTACGAAGGTGCTGCCTACTGTGTGAAAGCAATGGGATTTATGATGATGCTTGATTTGCATGGAGAGTTGCCGATACAAGAAGCATTTGTTGGAAAGACTAATCCAGCTTATGAAGATGGTAAGAAGATGTATGAGCTGTGTATGGAGTATTTGGATAAAGCCATTGAGAATTTTGGGAAAACCCAAAGTGCTACCGCGCCTAACTTAGCAGAGGGGGACTTGTGGAATAAAGGAGAAGTTAGTAAATGGCTGAAGTTATGTTATGGCTTAAAAGCCCGTTATCTGCTTAAGTTGTCAAAAAAGGCCGATATGTATGATCCTGATGCTATCTTGGCTGCTTTGGAAAAAGCGCCTCAGTCTAATGAGGATAACACACTTATGAAACATTATAATGTTATTGGTGATGAAACTAACTTTACCGTTGGTGACCCTTATCAGGCTTCCTCAGTATGGAATACCACTGGGTATGGGGCAACTCAACGCTTGACTCGCTGGTATGTCAATTTGCTGACGAATCAATTCACGGGTGGTACCGGCATTGTAGACCCGCGTATGTCTAAATTAGTTCCGGCTATGATGACTAATGTTAAGCTGGATGTCGATGGCAAGATAGCTTCCAATGAGTGGGCGCGTGATAAAGGTGTGGATGTAATGTACGGTACTACGCGTGCCGATGCGGGTCCAGTTGCAAGTTTGTTTGTTACAGGGAAGGAAAGCTCAGGCTACAGTGCTGAAAAAGGTGGTTTCGTGATCACTTATGATTTGTCTAAAGCCGATGCAAGTGTAAAAGCTAAGTTTATTGCTGATGCACAGGCTATTCATAAAACAACAGTTGAGGGCGACAAAGTAACTGTAATCTATCAGAAAGGTGCAGCTTATTGTAACAGTATGGACTATAAACGTGCTGCTGATACTATTTACGTAAATATGCGTGCTAATAGTATGTCAAGTAGTGGTCGTGGAGTTACGGATATGTACTATTATCCTACTGCAGGATTTAATTACGTAGCTGGTACCGGTACATTTTATGCACGTCCGAACTCTGATTCAGACATCTTAACCTATTCGGAAATGTGTTTTATTAAAGCTGAAGTTCTTTTCCGCAAAGGAGATAAAGATGGAGCGCTTACTGCCTATCAGAATGGTGTAAAAGCAAACTTTGAACGTATGCAAACAAAGTTAAAAGAGTGGGAGGCTGAAAGTAAAGAAAATCAAGACCAACAGCCAATGAATGAAGCCGAAATTGCAGACTATCAGGCAAAAGTTATGTGTCAGAATGCAGTTGCTTTGACTATGTTCGAGATTATGCGTCAGAAACTTATTGCAATGGGTATCAATACTGAAATATGGAATGATATGCGCCGTCTTGATTACAGCAAAGTATATGTTGACTATAAGCGTCCTAATGATTTTACTGCAATTAGCAAGATAGTGGGGATTTCTGATACTGATCCTACCTATTGGTTCCGTCGTTTCAGTCAAAGTACACATGAGAGTAATTATAATTTAACTCAGTTGAAAGCTTCCAATAAGCAGGCCATGACTGACCCTATTTGGTCGTGTCCGGTATGGTGGGATTGCGTAACGGATAATGAGTATTATGGTTATATTAAATAACTATAAGCAATTGAAGACTCTAACAGTCTTCATTCATAGATGATGATTGGAATAGCCGGTTCGGGGTGAATCGGCTATTTACTTTATTATTCGTCGATAAAAGCCTTAGGTTTATAGGGCGATAAATTAAATATATATAAATCTTAGGATTGTATATCTATCATTGTTTATCTTTGTGTCCAAAATTAAAGATTTAATAGAATTTCAGTTATAATTCATTAGACTGAATAAAATATTGAAGGCTATAATGGTCTTCATTCATAGATGATGATTGGAACAGCCGGTTCGTGAGAATCGGCTGTTTTTTTAGTGTCCGTTTGTTTGCATATCAACGGAGGGAATGTTACTTTTGCGAGGAATAGCGAAGATGGACTTTGCATGAATTAGTTAATTATTATGGAACAAGGCAAGAAATTTATCTCTCCGGGAGCATGGTTCTCTATGATTTATCCGGCAGATTGGAATGAGTTTGAAGCGGAAGAAGGTACCTTCCTCTTTTATAATCCTACAGAATGGGCGGGTAATTTTCGTATTTCAGCATATAAAGGAAAGGCGTCTTTTGGTAAAGACGCTGTACGTGCCGAATTGAAAGAGAACTCATCGGTTACTGCGGTCTGCATTGGGCAGATGGATGGTGCGTATAGTAAAGAGATGTTCGAAGAAGATGGAGTCTATTATACTTCGCATCTGTGGTATGCCGGGATGGGCGATATCCTGTTTGAATGCTCTTTTACAGTGAGTAAGGGAGGGTCTGTTGCCGAGGCTGAGAAAATAATGGCATCATTGGAAATACGTCAGGAAGGGATGAAATATCCGCCTGAAATTATTCCGGTACGGTTATCTGAGATCTATCAGATAAATGAAGCGTACGAGTGGGTGGATACTTCCATCAAAGAGACTTTGAAAAAAGACTTTCAGGGGGTGGAAGAAGACATTCTTAAAATGCAGGAGATTGTGGATAAAGGCGAGATATCTCCCAAAAAGAAGGAAATATGGTTGACATTTGGCATTGTACTATGTGTGATTTTTGCCAACGAAGTAGATGGTATGGAATGGCGTACTCTGATCGATGGAAATCGGGAAACACCTATCTTGCTGAATACAGCGAAGGGTACTTGGATAGATCCTATGAAACTGGTATGGAGCAAAGTAAAGGCAGGTGAATCTTGCAACTTGGTGGAGTCCTATAAAGAGATGTTTGAGAATTAATAATAAATTAAAAATAAAAGAAGGTTGGCGGCAGTTAATTCAATTCTTCAGGTGGAGAACCTTACCAAATCATTTGGTGATTTGGTATTATTTGAGAATATTTCTTGGGGCTTGTCAGAAGGGCAACGTATCGGTCTGATAGCAAAGAATGGGAGTGGTAAGACGACTTTACTTAATATTCTTTCCGGCAAGGAAGGATATGACCAGGGTACTATCTCTTTCCGTCGTGACCTGCGTGTGGGTTATCTGGAACAAGATCCCCGCTATCCCGAAGAGTTGACCGTGCTTGAGGCGTGTTTCCATCACGGCAATAGTACCGTGGAGTTGATTAAGGAGTATGAGCATTGTATGGAAACAGAAGGACATCCGGGGCTGGATGAAATACTGGTTCGCATGGATCATGAAAAAGCATGGGAATATGAGCAAAAGGCCAAGCAAATCCTTTCACAACTTAAGATTCATGATTTCAACCAACAGGTGAAACAGTTGTCCGGTGGACAGTTAAAACGTGTAGCTCTTGCCAATACATTGATTACAGAGCCCGATTTATTGATCCTGGATGAGCCTACCAATCATTTGGATCTTGATATGACCGAATGGTTGGAAGAATACCTGCGCCGTAATAATCTGAGTCTGCTTATGGTGACTCACGACCGTTACTTCCTGGATCGTGTCTGCTCTGAAATCATTGAAATAGAGAACCGGCAGATTTATCAATATAAAGGGAATTACAGTTATTATCTCGAAAAACGCCAAGAGCGTATCGAAGCCAAAACAGTAGAAGTGGAACGCGCCAATAACCTCTATCGTACGGAATTGGACTGGATGCGCCGTATGCCGCAAGCTCGCGGACACAAGGCGCGTTATCGGGAAGACGCTTTCTATGAACTGGAAAAGGTTGCCAAGCAGCGTTTTAACAATGATAATGTGAAGTTGGATGTCAAGGCATCTTATATCGGCAGTAAGATATTCGAGGCCGACCATTTATATAAGTCCTTCGGAGACTTGAAGATACTGGATGATTTCTCATACATCTTTGCCCGTTACGAGAAGATGGGTATTGTAGGTAATAACGGTACGGGAAAATCTACTTTTATCAAGATATTGATGGGGCAGGAGCAAGCAGACAGCGGAATGCTGGATATTGGGGAGACTGTTCGTTTTGGCTACTATTCGCAAGAGGGTTTGCAATTTGATGAACAGATGAAAGTGATTGACGTGGTGCAGGACATTGCCGAAGTCATAGAATTGGGAAATGGCAAGAAGCTGACTGCATCACAGTTTCTTCAGCACTTCCTGTTCACTCCCGAAACACAACATAGTTATGTCTATAAATTGAGCGGTGGAGAGCGCCGTCGTCTCTACTTGTGTACCGTCTTGATGCGTAATCCTAATTTCCTTGTGTTGGATGAGCCGACGAATGACCTTGATATTGTGACACTGAATGTATTGGAGGAATACCTTCAAAACTTTAAAGGCTGCGTAATTGTGGTGAGCCATGACCGCTACTTTATGGATAAAGTAGTAGATCACCTTTTGGTATTCAATGGGCAGGGAGATATTCGTGACTTCCCCGGAAATTATACCCAATATCGGGATTGGAAAGACGTGAAGGCGCATCAGGAGAAAGAAAAAGAAGCAGCCAAACCACAGGAGGATAAGACCGCTAAAG